>JASHXK010000274.1 GCA_030043575.1 Terriglobales bacterium | reverse complement strand
CGCCGGGATGCGGCCCGTGCATCGGGCTGGGTACAGGGCTGCTGGAGCCGGGCGAAGTCGGCATCTCAGCCACGAATCGCAATTTCAAAGGACGCATGGGTTCTCGTGACGCGCAATGCTATCTCGGCAGTCCGGAGGTTGTGGCCGCCTCGGCGGTTGCAGGATACATCTGCGGTCCGACCGAGTGGGAGTCCCACGACGTGGTATATCGCTTCACGGATCTCGCTGTACCCACGCTGCCTGAGAAGGTCGCCCTTCTGCCCGGGTTTCCAGCCGCGATTCGTGGGCGGCTTGTCTTCCTGCCGCAGGACAACTTGAATACCGATGGCATCTACGGCAAGGACTACACCTACCGCGAGGACATGACGCCCGAGATGATGGCGCGCGTAGTGATGGAGAATTACGATCCGCATTTTGCGGCTCAAACTGCGGTGGGAGACATCGTGGCCGGCGGCTTCAACTTCGGAACCGGCTCCAGCCGCGAGCAGGCCGTAACGGCATTGAAATGCAAAGGCATTCCGCTGGTGATCGCGGGCAGCTTCTCGCAGACCTATCTCCGAAATGCGTTCAATAACGGCTTTCTGTGTATCGAGACCTCCGAACTGGTGAACCGCTTGCGCGCGCAGTTTGCCGAGGCCATCGCGCGTAGGGAGAAAACCATCATTGCCAACATGGTTGAGGTCGACTTCGCAGCCAGCACGATTCGCTACGCGGGCGAGGAGTTCGCGTTTCCCGCACTGGGCAGCGTGCCGCAGTCGCTGGTGATCGCGAGGGGCATCGAGAATCTAGTGGTTCAGCGGCTCCGAGACAGCGCTCTGGTGGCGGGGGTTTGATTCGTGTCAGGGCACGACTTTAGTCGTGCCGGTGACCGGCTGGTTATGACCGGCTTGAGCCGCTGTTGGGCAGGGGCTAAAGCGCGAATCGAAGTTGCATCTTTCGGCACGACTCAAGTCGTGCCCTGATACGAACCGTGTAGAAACAGTTCTCGGCAGGCGACGATGGCACGGGAATGAAAGGCAGGCAAGTATGGCAAAACGTACGATCGTAATCATGCCGGGGGACGGCATCGGCAATCAGGTCCTTCCACAAGCCATTCGCGTGCTGGATGCTGTAGGCTTCGAGGCCGACTACGTGCACGCCGACATCGGCTGGGAATGCTGGGTCGAAGAGGGGAACGCGCTGCCTGAGACCACCATCGAACTATTGCGCGAGCATAAAGTGGGCTTGTTCGGCGCCATCACTTCCAAGCCCAAGAAAGACGCCGAGGCCGAGCTAAACCCCCGGTTGAAGGGCAAGGGCTATCAGTACTTCAGCCCCATCGTGACCATGCGGCAGCGATTCGGGCTCGACACCAGCTTGCGGCCATGTCTGTCATTCCCCGGTAATCCTCTGAACTTCATCCGCAAGACGCCGGGCGGCGGGTTCGAGGAGCCCAAGGTCGACGTGGTGATTTTTCGCCAAGGCACGGAAGGTCTGTACTGCGGTGTCGAGTGGAGCAATCCTCCCCGCCAAGTCCACGACGCGTTGCGCACACATCCCAAGTTCAAGCCCTTCGAAAATGTCGCCGGCGAAGACCTCGCCATTTCAGTGCGCATCATCACGCGACCCGCGGCACGGCGCATCTGCGAAGCTGCCTTCCGGCACGCACGCCAGTTCGGCTACAAGTCGGTGACCATCTGCGAAAAGCCGAACGTGCTGCGCGAAACGTCGGGCCTGATGGAAGAAGTCGCGAGGAAAGTGCAGAAGCAGTACAGTGAGATCCCGCTGTGGTCCACGAACATCGACGCACAGACCATGTGGCTGACGAAGAACCCGGAAGATTATGGGGTGATCGTCGCCAGCAACCTGTTTGGCGATGTGATCAGCGATGCCTTTGCGGGCCTGGTCGGCGGACTGGGCTTCGCGGCGTCAGGCAACATCGGCGACGAGGTCGCGGTCTTCGAACCGACACATGGTTCGGCGCCGAAGTACGCGGAACTGGATCCGCCGATTGTCAATCCGATTGCCATGATTCTGTCGGCGGCGATGATGCTGGATCATATCGGCGAGCGAGAGAAAGCAGAAACGATTCGCAACGCGATTGCCGCTGTCGTTGCCGAGGGTAAGGTGCGCACTTACGACATGCTGCGCATTCCGGGTGGTGCAAAATCGATCGCTCAAGGCGCGGCATCGACCACAGAGATGACCGATGCGATCCTGGATAGGCTGGGAGCGCCAGTCGAGGCAACGATGCTGAGCGCGGCGCTGTAGGGCAGGAGGTGGTTCGAGTTGAGTTCCTCAATTGCAGCTGAAGTTCTGGCGCACACGGGTGAGGCGGGCCGCGCTGGCGGCGACGTCCGCTCCGATCTGCATGTGGCGTTCGAAGAACGATCTGCCGGTGGCATTGAGATCGACCTGCGATCTCGCGTCGCTCTTTATTACGGCGATCAGATCCGGCAACAGGCTCGCGACGTGTTGCAAGCTCTCGGCGTGGTGCACGCGTACGTCGGCATCACCGACGAGGGTGCGCTGCCGTTTGTCATTGCCGCGCGAATTGAGGCGGCTGTTCGTCGCGCGGGTCTCGCCAACGGCAAGTCGGCACTGCCGGAAGCGGTGGCGCTGCCAGAGCCATCTGCGAAAGATCGGCTCCGGCGCTCGCGTCTTTATCTTCCCGGCAACGAACCCAAGTATTTCATCAACGCGGGATTGCACGCGCCGGACGCGATCATTCTTGATCTGGAGGATTCTGTTCATTACGCCGAAAAAGATACAGCGCGCCTGCTGGTTCGCAATGCGCTGCGAGCGGTCGATTTTGGAGCAGCTGAGCGGATGGTCCGCATTAATCAGCTACCCCTAGGCCTTGCGGACCTGGAAGAGATCGTTCCGCAAGCGCCAGACGTCATTCTGATCCCGAAAGTCGAGACAGCAGAGCAGGTGTCTGACGTTGTGGGAGCTATTGAGTCGATCACAAAGCGCGGCGGGATGCAGCGTCCGATCTGGCTGATGCCGATCCTGGAATCGGCGCTGGGGATCGAGAACGCCTTCGCCATCGCGGGTGCATCGGATCGAATCGCGGCCATTACCATCGGCCTGGAAGACTACACCGCGGATCTGGGCGTAGCGAAAACAGCGAGTGGGACGGAAACGCTTTACGCGCGCATGCGGCTGGTTAACGCCGCACATGCCGCGCATGTTCAGGCGATTGATTCGGTTTACGGCGACGTTGCCGACAGTGAAGGCTTGCTGCGCTGGGGCGAAGCAGCGCGAGCGATGGGGTTCGAGGGCATGGGATGCATTCATCCGATGCAGATCGAAGTCATTCACCGCGCATTCGCTCCCACAATGTCGGAGTTAGAAAAAGCCGCAAAGATTGTCGCGGCTTATGAAGAGGCACAGGAGCGCGGACTTGGCGTTGTCAGCCTGGGATCGAAGATGATCGACGCTCCGGTGGTGCAGCGCGCGCTGAAGCTGGTGGCGCGGGCGAAGCAGGTGGGGATGGTGGTGGATGACGGTCGGTGAGAAAAGCAGATCCCTCGCGGACTGAAGTCCGCTCGGGATGACAAGAATAGACGAGCGATCGGCACGACTAAAGTCGTGTCCTGACACAAAGCATTGGAACACGACATGATTGTCGCAAACCTATGAGTACAGCAGTTACAAGTTCGAGTTTAATCACCAACGCCATCGGCAGGCGTGTTCCGGCCACGGTCAACGGACGAGAAACCGTACCGTATCAGGGCGTCGATGGATATCGTCCTTCTGGACACAAAGCCGGGCCGCCGATCCGCAGCAATAGCGACTATCCCTCAAACGGGGACAAGCGCGTTCCTGACCTGGAAACCGCGCTGCGGCTCTGTGGGGTGCGCGATGGCATGACGATCGGCACGCATCATCACTTGCGCAATGGCGATCGCGTTGCGCTCACCGCGTTGCAGACTGCGGCGCGCATCGGGGTGAAGGATCTGATGTGGTTCCCGAGCGCGTCGTTCCCATGTCACGAGCCGGTGATCGACTTGATGAAATCCGGCGCGATCCACCACATCGAAGGCAGCATGAATGGCCCGCTGGGCGACTACTGCTCGCACGGACACATGCGCGGACTGGGAGTGCTGCGCTCCCACGGCGGGCGCTGGCAGGCCATTCAGGACGGCGAGGTGCACATCGACATCGCGGTCATCGCCGCGCCAACGGCCGACTACTTCGGCAACGCCGACGGCTCGCACGGGCCGTCCGCGTGCGGCTCGCTGGGCTTCGCTCTGGCCGACTCCATCTACGCCGACCGCGTCATCGTCGTCACCGACAACCTCGTTCCCTTCCCGTGCATTCCATGGCAGATTCAGGGCAACAACGTCGACTATGTCGTCGAGGTGCCC
>JASHXK010000273.1 GCA_030043575.1 Terriglobales bacterium | reverse complement strand
TTGCTCGCCGTCCGCAATAACGTAGACCTTGCCTCGATTGCCGGTTCCCGCCAGCAGATGTCCTTCGTGATCGAAGGCCAGTGCATAGACCAGATCTTCGCGCGAGTTCCACAGCGTCTTCGGTGAACCGTCCGGCGAGAGGCGATAGATCTCCGATCCGCCCAGGGTGGACACACTGGGAACAGCGCCGATCACCGGAGATGCAGCCGATGCGGCAGCAGCGGAAGGGGGCGTCGTTGATGGCGCGCCGGTCGATGCTGGCGGCGTCACAACAACTGCCGGCGGCGCCACCGATGGAGTCGCAGGCGTAGACGCTCCACGCTTTTCACCAGCGCCCGCAGCATACATGTTGCCCTGCTTGTCCACCGCCAGCGCGGTGATCTCCTTCTTCGGCGCGCTGTAGAGTACGAATCCCTGACCCGCAGGCGAAATCCGATAAATCAGGCCGCTGCCATCGGTGCCGGCGATCAGATTGCCCGCGTTGTCGAAGTCAAGTGCGCGAATCTGCGCTTCATCGCTCTTAAAAAACAGGCTGCCGCTGCCACTATGGTCGACGCGGAAGATCTCGCCGCGATCCCCGGTGCCGATATACAGCTGCCCTTGCCGATCCAGCGCGAGCGCCCAAATGTATTTCGTCTTGGGATCGAAGTAGACGCTGGCGCTGTAACTGGGATCCACCTCAACCGAAGGGCGAGCCTTCTCGCCAGGCTTGGCGCCTTCCTGCGCGGCGGCGACTTCTGCTGTGGTATGCGAGCCTTCCGGCGTCTTGCCCGGCGCTGGACCGCCGTGCACCAGTTTGTAGACCTTGCCGTCAGGAGACGTAGCTGCGTATATCGCTCCGCTCTTGTCGACCACCATCGCCTGCACCTGCAGCTCTTGTGGCGCGAAGATGATGCGCGCTTTGCCGTCAGGTGCGAGTTTGTAGACGCGCGCGGGTGAGCCGGCCGCGGCGTAGACATTTCCTTCCGAATCGGAGGCGACGTCCCAGAGATAGGTCGAAGGCGTGGTGTACAGCGCGGTGAACGACGGCGCCAGCGTCAGTTCGCCTTCACTCGAGATGGCGACGCCGTGCGCCGTCCCCTTCTCAAACTCGTCGTACTTGGATTGCTGCCAGGTGCGCGTGGTCTGGGCAAAGCCAGTCGCGAATAGAACGGCGCACAGCACTAGAGGTCGAAGCGATTTCAACATAGGGCCTGAGTCAGAGAACATTTGACTTTCACGATAAGGAAAGCACGCGATCAGTGCAATGCAGGGTGCAACTCCCTTCATGGGTTCAGAATGGGGAGAGGACGGGCAGAAAGCTCACAGACTGACCTTACGCACACCACCTCGAATGCGCTTTAGCTTCAGACCAGAGTTGCGTAACGGAGAACCGGCGAAAAAATCAGCCAATGAGCCCTTGCGTTTGGTCCTGAGCCTCGCTGGCTGCGATAACGACTTGGTTTGCTGATTGTAGTGAGTCATCCTTTGCGGTCGCCGAACGTTGAGTGTTGAATTCTGATTGCCAATTGCTTCCTACTTAATATTCAGCGTGATGATCTGCGAGCCGGTGACAACGTAATCGACCGGCATCGCCGCTTCATCCAGCGCCGACTCGCCGACCACGATCATGTCTTGCGTGCCACGCAGTCCATCCATGACGTTCATCACCGAAAGCGGCAGCGTTGGCATGACCTTGTCTTCGACCATGGCTTGGGGATTATTCTCCAGCAAGGAGACGTAGACATCGGAGTTGCTGTGCTCTTTGTTGAGCAGCGCGATAGTCGAGCCGAGATCAAGATGATGCGTCGTCGGTCCGGTGACGCGATGCATCTTGTCCAGGGTCTCACCGTCGCTGATCAGAATGCGTAGCGTGCCGCGCGGGGTGGAGGTAGGAATTTTGACAGGAATGGTGCGCAGAATGCTCTCGCCACGATAGGGCTTGAGCAGCGTTTCGATCGTGATCTCGTCGCCGGGACGGGCTTCCGTCACATCCGTGCGAGCGGTCTCCAGGCGCGCGGTGCGGCGGTCGGGCACGAGATCAAAACTGAGTTCGACACCTTCAATCTTCGGCGTCTCGTACGGATTCTCGAAGATGCGGCTGAAGTGCTCGCCGATCGACAGCGCAATACCATACGCGGTCGGTGTCGAGCCATCCGCCGGAGCGTACATGTTCTTCACGCTGAGCTTGGGATAGCCCAGTACGTCAATATCGCCGTCCAGCCGATACGTCGTATCCTCGCCATACTCGTTCATCCCCTGAATGGCGTTGAACACCGTGGCCATCATTGCCGCGGGCGTGATCTTCGCGTTATTCAGCACTTCATAGTGGAACTGTTTGGGCTGCGAGACGCCGCGGAAGGTCAGCGTAACGGGGATCATGTGGGGCTCGCGATCGAAGCGTCCCATAATCCCGGCGCGCCGATCCTGAACAAACGATCCAACCGTCTCGGTCGTGTTGACGATCTTAAAGGAATTCTCCGGCGATGGCAGCGTCGCCAGCACGGTCGCCTTGGTCATCGGCATATCGACGCCGCCGGCTTGCAGAAACGGATGTCCGCAGGCCAGCAGGTGCGACTCGTCGATGTAGGTAACCGTGCACGTGCCCGCGATATTCATATCGCCGCGCACCAGAATCGCGCTGACCGCCGATCCCGGCTCCAGCGGTTCGGGCTGCTTGTCATTGCTGACGGAACCCGCGCCCATCACCGGCACGACGCCGGCCGAAGAGAAATCCTTGGCGAACAGCCGCATCGTTTCCGTGCTGAATCCGGTGAAGACCAGCGGCGTATCAATCGGCTTCAGCAAATCCGCGAAGCCCGATTGCGAATCCGCTGCGCTGGGCAACCCCGGCCCCGACGTGCGATTGACCACCTGCTTGGCAGCCCCAGCGGTGCGGGACACGTCGGTCAGCGGAGTCTTGTCCATCGCGTCAATCTCCAGCATGGACTGCGCAGGCGTAATCCCGCAGATCGGCTCCTTGGAGAATTCGCCAATGCGATAGGCAATTGCACCCACCAGCTTGCCGTCGATGTAGACCGGACTGCCGCTCATGCCCGCGACCACGCCGGTGTACTCGACCTTGCTGCCGTGCAAGCGCGCCAGGATGACGTCGGCCTGCGGCCCCGCCATGTCGCGCAGCACGCCGAGAATCTCGACGTCCATCGCCTCCGGCTTGGTACCCTCGAAGACGGTGTAGGCGACGCCGTGCATGCCGGCTTTCACCTGGTCTTCCGGCATGATTTGGGGTTTGGATTGGACGCCAAAAGCGCTGAGAGAGGTCAGGCAGACGACGAGTGACGCAAGCGCGCGGTAATACATGCTTTCCCTGTTCCTTGCCCTGATTCGGCTCCGCAACCGAAAATCGTGGCGCCTTCCTCTCCCCATGTGGATACACAACCGTCTAACCGGTAGGCAGGTTCTGTCTTCCCCACACCGAAACAGGTAGGTTGAAAATGCATTTATACTACCAGACAAACGAGCCGATGAGGCACTCCGATGTATTCTGAGAAACACCTTAAGCTCCCCGGTAAATCGCCTGTGGTCCGTAGTCCCTTTGGCGGGGCCCTGGCCGCAGTAGTGGTGATTGCGCTTTTTTGCGCCAGGCCGGTGTTTGCCCAATCCAGCGGCAGCGATCAGCAGCAATCACAGCCCAACCAGCAACAGCAAGACCAGGTTCCGGCCGAAGCGGGAGGGCCCGGCGGAGAATCCGGGCCCATCGCGGTGCCGAAGAAGGGCAACACCGAAGAGCCGCCTCCGCCGCCCAAGCCTAAGCCCACTGACATCCCGCAGTTTTCCTTGCACGTCGATGTTCCGGTGGTGACGGTTGACGCCCAGATTCTTCAGAAGAACGGCTTGCCTATTGATCTGCCCATCGAGCAGGCGCAGGAGCATTTCAAGATCTGGGAAGATGGCGTGCCTCAGAAGATCCAGAGTGTGACCAGGAGCAAAGCGCCGATCACCGCTGTGCTGCTGGTGGAGTT
This sequence comes from Terriglobales bacterium, assembly GCA_030043575.1. Lineage (GTDB taxonomy): Bacteria > Acidobacteriota > Terriglobia > Terriglobales > Acidobacteriaceae > Bog-257. The sequence continues at coordinate 586 of JASHXK010000273.1, read as the reverse complement.
CGCGGCCACCAACTATAACTTCATGATCGATGCGCTCAACGGCTCTTACGCCTTTGCCTCCACGTTGCAGCCGCAAGACTGGGTGGGCATTATTTACTTCGACATTAAGCCGCATGTCCTATTGGATTTCACTCAAAATAAGGATGCGGTGTTCAGTGCGCTGAACGGGTTGCGCATTCCCGGCTTCAGCGAGACCGATATCTTCGACTCGATGTATGACACGCTCGACCGCCTGGATCGTATCCCGGGACACAAGGAACTGGTGGTCATCGCCAGCGGGCGCGACACCTTCAGCAAAATTACGCTCGATCAGACGATCAAAAAGATTAAAGCCACGCCGAACGTCACCATTTACACCATCTGCACCGGCGAGGCGTTCATTGAGTTTATGCAGGCAGCGGGTGGAGGCAGTTTTGGAATGAGCAACTACATGCTGGATTATGCGCAGGCCAAGAACCAGATGGCCGCCTTCGCGCGCATGACCGGCGGTCGGACCTATGCCCCGCGCCAACTCGGCGAGTTTCCTGACATCTTTCGCGAGATCGCCGGCGCCATCCGCGATCAGTACACCATCGCTTACAAGCCG
>JASHXK010000272.1 GCA_030043575.1 Terriglobales bacterium | reverse complement strand
AAAGGGGCGACAACTCGAAGACCGTCCCGCCACCGTTAGCGCCGAGATAGCTGGTCGTGCCGTAGAGATTACCGGCGGCATCCCAGATCAGGCCGGCCACGGGAGAAGCCCCGCTCGGACCGGACCCGAAGCTGTACAGCAACGCGTCGGTCCATCGGCCGTAATAGATATACAACTCAAAAACCGCCCCATAGTTGCCGTAGCCGCCTGCGGGGGCCGTGCCGTACAGATCGCCTAGGGAGTCGAAGATCAGTCCAGCTTGTGGATGATCCGCATCCGGGTCGCCGGTGGGACTGAAGTCATACAGCACCGTCTCCGTCCCTCCGGGACTCACCTCGAACGCGATGCCGCAGCCGTACGGGGGGCATTGGCCGCTTGGGCCACCGTAGAAAGTCGTACCGTAGACATTGCCGCCGCCATCGGCAATCACGCCGGCCAAGGGATAGAACCCGTCCGTGCCGTTGTTGCTGAAGCTGTGCAGCACCCTCTCCGGCCCATGCGATATCGTGAATACCGTCCCGCAACCGATGCCCTCACACGAGGAGCTACCGCCATACTCGGTCGTGCCATAGAGATTGCCATAGGCATCGAAGGCAAGGCCTGCCATCGGAATAGCGCCGTCGCCACCGTTGCCGAAATAATGCACCACTCCGTAGTTCCAGCCCCCACTCCCATTGGGCCACACTTCGAACACCGTTCCCCACTCGTCACCGCCTTCACTAGCCGTGCCGTAGAGATTGCCGCAGCAATCGAAGATCAGGCCCGCGGCTGGGTTAGCACCATCCCCGCACGAGGAGCCCTGCGGGCAGAACGTGTACAGCTGGGTTCTGGTCCAGCCGCCATTCCCATTGGGCGACAACTCAAACACCGTCCCGCATCCGTGCTGCGAGTAGAACGTGCAGTCGGAAGTGAAATTGCCGCCATATTCGGTAGTGCCGTAGAGATTGCCGGCAGCATCCATGACCAGACCCCCGACGGGGTTCGAGCCGTCCGTGCAATTCCTCTGAGAACAGAACTTGTACAGTACCGTCTCCGTCCAACCTCCACTGCCGTTGGGCGACAACTCAAACGCCGTCCCGCATCCATACGTCGAGCAGTAGGCGGTGTAATTGCCCCCCGCTGCGGTGGTGCCGTAGAGATTGCCGGCGGCATCGAAGATCAGGCCGGCTTGGGAATTACTCCCATCAGGGCCGCTAAAGCTATGCAGCACTTTTTCGTTCCAAGTGGTCGTCGCCGACGTGCTCGTCAGCAGCAGGGTCACAGTAAGGACTCCCAGGATGGTCATCCACCCGTTGGAAAATTTCTTGCCTCGCATGAGATGTCCTCCTTGAGGCGGCAACATCCGTGAACATGGCGGCGGCCCGCAGCCGCTGACTGGCGCGACGCAGCCGTCCACCTACATCACCACTTCAGGATCAGTGTAGGAGGAAGCTACGGCCAATCAAGACAAGAAGCAGGATTTCTTCCCGCTTTCGTCTACTGGTTCCCGAATTGGAACCGCGGCGACGCGAGTCAGCCGAAGTCCTCGTGCGGGCGGAAGCTGCCATCTTGAAGATTCTTGAAGCTGGAGGTTCCGTTCATTTGGCCCGAGTAGATGCTGCTCGGAGCTCTGAGCAGACGGCGGCCGGAAGAGCCTTGGCCGTGCCCTGGAATAAAACCGGCGCTCCTCAGTTAACGATGTCAGGAGGATGGTTATGAAACTTCAGAATCTGCTTGCGACGGGACTTCTTCTACTGGTGTCGGTGGGGAGCTTGTCGGCAACGAACTCGCTTCCGAACCCGCACGACGACAGCTGCTGGTCAAGCCTCTCGGCGCTGCGTGCCTGCCAGATCCAGGCGGATGATCAAGCCAAAACGCAGGCCCAGGATTGCACCTCGTACCCCGAGTACCAGTGCTTCGACTATTACCAGCCGCCGCAGAACAGTTCTAAAGACGCAAGCAAAGCTACGAAGCGGCGTCACGCTCCGGAAGCGGATAACGCAACCGAGAAACAGGTTCAGCCATAAAACACAAAGCCGGTTTCGCGGGTGCACCGGTCTTGTGCCGTTGGCTCAAGCCGACTCCGTAAACAGATAGAAGGCTCTCGGCACGACTAAGAGCTTGCCCTGAGCAAGCCGAAAGGTCGTGCCCTTACACTTGTATTCCGAAATAGGAATTCTTAGGTACGTCTGAAGTCGTACCCTGGCAATCCTACTTCGTCGTCCCCGCCTTCTTCAGGATCTCTTCGGCGAAGTAGTTATCCACCGACGCCTTGTCGCGAATGGTTTCGTAGTACGCCGCCTTCAGCAGCTGCTCGCGGCGGTCGCGCAACTGCTCGCGGATCGCCTGCTGCACGCGCGGATCCTTCAAGTCCCGCTGTCCTGCGGCTTCCTTGCTGATCAGCCGCAGAATCTGGAAGCCGTCAAGCTGATGATTGCCCTGGTTATAGAGCGGCAAGATGGCGCTGTATTGTCCGGGCTTGAGCTTCGAAAGGGCCTCGAAGGCGATCTTGTCCGAGGTCAATCGTGACTCCGGAATGAATCCCACATCACCGCCGCTCTGCGCCGTATCCGGCTGCTCCGAATAGGCCATGGCGACGGTGGCAAAATCCTCGCCGCTGTCCAGCCGGTTGGCGATCATCTGGATCTTCTTGCGCGCATCCGCTTCGTTCTGCGCCTTCATGTTCTTGACTTGCGGATTGGGCTGCGTGGTCACCAGAATTTGCGCCAGATGATACTGCGGCTCGATCAGGTTGAACTCGGCCTTATGCTGGTTGTAATAGGTCGTAATGTCGTCATCGGTGATGTTGATCTTCGAGGTGACTTCCTTGTTGAGCACCTTGTCGATGGTCAGCGAGCGCCGCAGGTCGCGCTTGAAGTCGTCCAGCGTGAGGTTGCGCTCCTTCAGCCGCTTGTCAAATTCTTCCTGCGTGTAGGGCGCTTTGATCTCGGCAAGCTTGGCGTTGACTTCCTCGTCGGTCGCCAGCAGGCCAAGCTTCTCGGCGCGCTGCATCAGAATTTCGTTGTCGATCAGACCACGCAGAACGTTGAGGCGCAGCGTATCCGCCTGCTCCTCGCTTGGCTTCTGCGGAGCGTCCGCCACCTGGCTGTCGTACCATTTCTGTACTTCGGTGCGAGTAATCTTGCGGCCGTTGACGGTCGCCATCACGTCGGCGCCGGCTTCTTTGTTGGTGCAGCCAAGGTTCGGCAACAGCGCAAGCAAGACCAGCGGGGTCAGCAACAGGGCGAGACGAGCTACCCTGGTATCTTTCAGTTCCAAACTACGCCCCTCCTGAGAGGCAGAACCCGGTCAGCCGGAGCCGTTGGGCAGCAATGCGACTGCGGCGAGAATCGAGCTGCAGAAAAATTCGATTTGATGCCAACTGGGCAGAGCTGGCCTTCAGGCCAGCGTCCAAGCACCTTATTCTTGTGATCCCAAACGGACTCCAGTCCGCGAGGGATGTGCTTTTCCGACTTCTCAGCAGCCTCACAGCCGCTCGCCGAACCGGCTACTTGCTCGACGGCTGTGGCTGTCCTGGCTGAGCCGGCGCAGGGTGAACTGTCGCAGGTGGCGGCGTGGTCAGCGCGGGTGGAACCGGCGGTGCAGGCGGAGGCTGAACTCCTGCGGCCAGCAGTTGACGGTTTAGCGCCGCTCGCACCGCGTCGGCGTCCAATGCGCCTTCCAGCAGCTCGCCGTTGACGAACATCGTGGGCGTCGCGCTGACTCCCAGCTTGTCACCCTCGGCCACCGAAGCCTTCACAATCGTATCCGACTGTGCCTTGATGCACGCCTGCAGTTTCGTCGCGTCAACACCATTCTTCTTGCCGATCTCCAGGGTCTGCTGGTCGATCTGGGCATATGCGGCCTGCGGATCCTGCGGTGAAGTGCGGATGTTGTGCTGATTCGCGTGCAGGTAGTCGGCCAGCTGCCAATACGCGGTCGGGTTTTCCTTGGCCAGACAGTTCGCATCGTTGGCGGCACGCTCTGCCCAGGGATGCATTTGACTCAGCGGATAATCCTTGTAGACGATCTTGATCTTGTCTTTGTACTCGGGAAGGATCTCGGTCATCAGCGTGCTGTGCATGCGCGCACAGAACGGGCACTCGAAATCGTCGAAGTTGACGAGGGTCACCTTGGCGTCAGGATTGCCCCGCACCGGCCGATCGGTGAGCGTGATCTCCTTCATGGCCTCCGCGTAGGGATCCTTGGTCAGGTCGAGCTTGGTGAAGCGGACCAGAGTCTTGCCGTCCCTGGACACCAGGAACTCGCTGGTCTGGGTCTTGTCGCCGCGACTCATGGTGACGGGCACCAGATCGTAGTTAGAGAACTCGCTGGCAGACGGCTTTCCTACCGTAACCGACACGTCAGGCGGAATCTTGAAATAGGACCGAACCTGGCGCTGAATGCGCTCGCTGACGTCGGGACTGATGGAGGCTGAGTTGGAGGTGGCCGGCGCGCTCTGCTGCGCCCTGCAGCCCAGACACAACAGTAGCGACGCGATAGCTAATCGTCTCAGGAACAAAGTGAAAAACCGCCTTTCGGAAGGGAAGGTCAAGTTCCAATTATCTCATGGAGCGAGGATTTCCCTGCGGAAGCGTGCACGGCGGTCGTGTCCTGTCGT
>JASHXK010000271.1 GCA_030043575.1 Terriglobales bacterium | reverse complement strand
GGCCATTGCGCTTCGCGATTGCGGGAAATGCATATGTGTCGGGAAAAAGGAGTTCGTGAGACCACGTAATTCTGTCGCCGGCTGAAGCCGGCTCAGGGATGAAATAAAGGGCGTATCGGCACGACTGAAGTCGCGCCCCTTCAAATCACGTCTAGCTGGAGTGCTGGGTGACGGTCTTCAACTCGGCGACATCATCGCCCAGGCCGACGCGATCCAGCAAATCCTGATAGCGCAGATCGTCGCGAATCTTGTCGTAGATGGGGCCGACCTTCAGGTAGCACAGCAGTACGTCGCGCACCTCGGCCGCCTTTTCCAGCCACTCGAAAGCATGCTCGATGTCGCCCATGCCGAGATACAGCATGACCCGGGAGATGGGCGCCACATAAATCTGATTCGCGGCGCTGTTCAATTCTTCCAGCAGCGTCAGCGCTTTCTTCTTGTCGCCGAGCCCGCCGTAGCAGGAGCCCAGCGGCCCCAGGATCAGCGGATTATTGCCGGAAAGTTTGTGCGCCTTTTCCAATTCGGCGATGGCTTCTGTGTATTGATGCTTCTGCTCATAATTGAGCGCCATGACCACGTGCGCTTCGATATCGTTGGGGTCAAGTTCCAGGGCACGGCGAGCCTGTTGGAGTGAGCGGTCGTAGTCGCGGCGATAGTGGTAGACGCCGGCGAGATAGACATTCGCGGGCACCGACAGCGGGTCGCTGGCCAGCGCCAGCCGAATCTGCTCCTCAGCTTCTTCCGATCTGCCGCTCTGCACCAGCAGCAAGTTGTACTGGATATGCGGCAGCGGCTGGCCGGGTTTCAATTCGATGGCGCGAAGAAATTCGCGCTCAGCTTCTTTCCAGTCCCACTCGTACCACATGCGGATGACGCCCATGGACGCATGAGCTTCCGCCAGACTATCGTCGGCCTCGAGAGCCCTGGTCACGGCGGCTTTGGCCTTGGGCCAGGCATCGGCCGGCGGCTCTAATCCCCACGAGGCAACGGCAACGTGATAATCGGCGATGCCCGCGTGCGCCGGCGCATAGTTGGGATCCAGTGCCAGCGAGCGCTGGAAGTACTCCAATGCCTTCTGGAAGCCTTCGCCGCTGCGTTTGTTCCACTGAAAGCGGCCCCGCAGATACAAGTCGTAGGCTTCGAAGTTCTCGGTGTAACGCTTGACCAGGCCGGTTGCGGCTTTCGAGCCAAGCTCCACCTTGAGGTGATCAGCAATGGATTCCGCTACCTCCTCCTGCATTTCGAAGATGTCCATCATCTTGCAGTCGAAGCGCTGCGACCACAGGCAATAGCCATCGCTCACATTGACCAGTTGCGTGCTGACGCGCACCCGATCCTGCACCTTGCGCACGCTGCCCTCGACGACGGCCCCAACTTTCAGCAGCTCGCCGATGGTGCGCACATTTTGCGGCTTTCCCTTGAACTCAAAGGCCGAGGTGCGCGACACCACCTGCAGTCCCGGCAGCCGCGACAAGGCGTGAATCAACTCTTCGGTAAGACCGTCGCTGAAGTATTCGCTGTCAGGCTCCGCGTTGAGGTTAATGAAGGGCAGCACGGCGACTGAGGCATGCGGCCGCGGAGCGACGGCAACGATTGGCACCGAACCGCTGCGCAAGGTGATCGACCGCACAACCTCAATCAGCTCGTTGGCATCCTTTGGCCGTTCCTCGGGATTCTTCCGCAAGGTATGCGCGATCAACTGCTCCAGTGCCTGCGGCACATCGGGACGCCGTTTCAGCAGCGACGGCGGCTCCAGGTCCATGATCGCGCGCATGATGGTCGCCTCGGTTCCCGACTCGAAGGGACGATCGCCGGCCAGCATCTCGTACAGGGTGACGCCCCACGACCAGATATCGGTGCGGCGATCCAGTTGACCGCCGCGTAGCTGCTCGGGAGACATGTAGGGAATGGTTCCTACCACGCCGCCGGTTTTAGTCAGACCGACATCCTGCGGAAGCTTCGCCAGCCCGAAGTCGACGATCTTCACCCCGCCATCCGGCAGCAACATGATGTTGGCCGGCTTAATGTCGCGATGCACGATGCCCATGCTGTGCGCCTTGGCCAGGCCTTGCGCTACCGCTTCGGCAATGCGAACCGCTTCTTTCAGCGGCAGCGGGCCGTGTTCCAGGCGCAGGCGCAGGTTCTCGCCCGGACAGTACGCCATGGCGATGAACAGATCGCCCTCCGGCGTGTCGCCGAACTCGTGAATGGTGCAGATATTGGGGTGGTCCAGCAGCGACGCCGTGCGCGCCTCGCGCACGAAGCGCGCCCGCTGCTCGGCGTTGGCGGCAATCTCGCGCGAGATGAACTTGATGGCGACCGGCCGGTCGAGCTTCTGGTCCTGGGCTTTATACACCATGCCCATCGCGCCCCGGCCAAGGCGCTCCACAATCAGATAGTGGGATACTGTGCTGCCGATCATCCGTATGGCCCCGGAAGAACTGTGCAACAACAATTACTTATAGCGGCGATTCATTGTACAGCTTCGTCGGCAACGCGGGTTAGCAGGTGAATGGTTTGAAACGCACTGACTCCCATCAAGGCATGATGCTCGCCGGTGAGCGGCAGTGCGTCGAGCGCGTGGTCCAGATCGTCGCGATGCTGGGGATCGAGCTTGCCGTGCAGCAGGAGGTTGCTGAAGGCGCGGCGCGGAACGCCAATGCGGTCGGCCGTGCTCTCGAAGAATGCCACGTCGGGCGGCGTGCCTTCCAACACCGCGATGAAGCCCAGCAGCGCGACGGGATGGACGTGGCGAATCCAGTAGTACTGCGCTCCGGCCAGGGCAGCGGCAGAAGGCGGTGGAATTCGCTTCAACACGTCTTCGCGGCGATAACCCAGCGTCGCCAGATCGTCGAGCACCCACTCGTCATGCCCAGTCTCTTCCGGAATGTGTTTGCGGAGGTATTCCAGCATGCCGGGAGCCACCGGATCGGTGTCGAGCATCTTCTCGCAGCGCTCGGCCGCCGCCTTCATCAGCGGAACGCTGCAGCGAATGACCGCATGATTGCGGAAGAGGAACTCGGGATAGATCTCGCGCAGCCGGGGATGGGACCACAGCTTTTCGGCGACGGTATCCAAAGGCCCGCGCGCCAGGCGAATCTTGTCGCGCAGACGCCGGCTGTGGCTGAGGTGGTTCATAGACGAATTTACGCACAAGGCGGTTGGGACCGCTAGTCGCTGCTGCCGCCTCCAAAATCGCCAACCGTGTCAGCTGATGCTGACGGGAGTCAAGCATGAGGGTCGCACCGGCGAGGCAGTCTCGCCCTAAAACACAATTCCGATGGTGCGCACGCCCGGGGCAGGCCCGACTGTGCCCCCGGGATTGCAGTTATTCACCAGAAAAGTGTTTCCGACCGTGTTGAAGATGTCGATCAGCCCCTCAACTTCAGTTTGGTCCAGGCCATTGATCGTGGCTGTATCGGTGGCGTTGGGAAGGTTATTGCTGTCGATCAGCCCTGCATTGATGAGTAGCTGAAGGTTAGTAGTGGGCATCGATCCTCCACAAAACTCAATTGAGTTGAACCGCGTCCCGGGACCTCATAAGGAAAAGCTAAAACACGATTCCCAGGCTGGGTCGTGCCGGACCGCCGGCCGCAGCTGGCGCAGCACCACCGCCGCCCCCGAAGTTTCTGGCGATAAAGTCCGGCGTCAGTTTCTGGCTGATGCTGATCAGAGCATTCACCTCGGCCGGCGAAAGGCTCTCGATGATCTGCGTGTCAGACGGACTGAAATTCGCGTTCTGCGGGATCAACCCGGCATTCTGCAGCGTAGCAACATTGGACATGCAATCCTCCAGCGTTTAAGTGTTGTGAGCGAATACGACTGTCCCAGGAAGAAGCTACGGAGACGCAAACCGCAGCTCAGTTTGGCAAGTACAATGGCGAAGCACCTGGTTGAAAACGGATAACGAAAGCCAATCCGGCCGAGCCGCCATTGCGAGCTCTTGTTTCCCGATTGAGCAAGTGCCTCAAAGTATCACAACCATAAGCTTTGTCAAGCCGGAATGTGATGCACGGTAGTGCCTCAGTTTGAATTGCACGGCGGGTTTGAGCCGCGCAAACCCCGTGTGCTAGCATTTCAAGTTTGTTACAGCTCACCATGCGCAGGCCGGATGAAGGCCGTCATGGTGCCCCGCCTCTTAGGAATCCGCGGAAGACGCTGGAGCGATCGGACGTGGAGTTCCTGGCCTCACCGGCAACCTCGGGGTCTCGCCAGCGCAGTTGGACCGTGCTATCGGG
>JASHXK010000270.1 GCA_030043575.1 Terriglobales bacterium | reverse complement strand
TCGATCTGATTGCCTTTGCCGACGCCCCAGGTGCCGGTCACCCACTCGCCCACGCCATCGACGGTGAGGATCGCCGCCTCTTCAAACGGCGAGCACAGGAACGCGCTGGCCGCGTGCGACATGTGATGTTCGCAGTACAAAATCTTCTCGGTCGGAAGCCCCAGCTCGGCGGAAATCTTCGAGCCCACCCACAGCTTGTCGATCATCCAGGTGATCATGGACTCGCGAAAAACCTTGTACGACTGCGGATAAGTCTGCAGCACGCTCATCAGAATGCGGTCGAACTTGCGGAACGGCTTCTCGTAGAAGACGGCGTAATCCACGTCGGCGGCCTGGATGCCGGCGCTCTCCAGGCAGAACTTGATGGCGTGATGCGGGAAACTGAAATCGTGCTTGATGCGGCTGAAGCGCTCTTCTTCCGAGGCGGCGATGAGTTTGCCATCCTGTAATATCGCGGCGGCAGCGTCGTGGTAATAACAGGAGATTCCCAGGATGTTCATGTCAGCCTTGGCGCGTGGCCTCTTCCAGCGTGTTGGGGGCAGGAGGATGATCGAACCATTTCTCAGGACGCTTCTTCATGTGCATGGAGTCGGAGAAAACGCGCACGATCAATCCGAAGGGAAGAATCAGCACGTAGTAAATCAACGTTAGCAGAATGCGAGCCTGAAAATTGCCGATTGCATGCCCAATCTTCTTCCAGCGTCCCGATATCTTTTCCCTCAAGCCAGCCGGCAAGCAGAACCACAGCACGATGGCAAGAACGACGGCGGCCAGGACGGTCCGCCAATGTATCTTCATGAAATGCAATAACATCGTGCATTTTTCCTTAGAAGAACGTGTAGATGAACGGCGCGATGGCGGAACTCTGAGCCAGAATCAGCAGCACCGCAAAGACCGCCAGCGTGATCAGAATGGGGGTCAACCACCAGCGTTTGTTGTTCCAGAAAAAAGAAAACAGCTGTCCGGCGGTACTGAAACGCTGACCCGTCGTCCTGAAAAAGCCCATATCGCTCTCCCCAAAAGTGCAGACTGGTGCGCAGCCCAGAGGGGTCCGTAGCTGCGCAAAACACCGTGCCTGATTGTACCTTAGAACGTGTCGGATGCGGCAAGCGCGAAACTGCCCGAGCCTTGCCAACTACTCTATAATGGAAGGTTGTCGCCTCCGTTCTCATCGATTTTGTAAGGGGTATTGATGGCCACAACTGAACTTGCTGTGCATGGCGCCGACCAGGGTGCTGTGCGCGAACCTGTAGTTAATAACTTCAGCATCCAGGTCGCAACCGTAAACGGGTCAGGCTCGCAGAGCGCAAACACCGTGCTGCTGCGGACAATTTTTCAGATGGGGGTGCCCGTTTCCGGCAAGAACATGTTCCCCTCGAATATCGCCGGACTGCCCACCTGGTACACCATTCGCGCCAGCAAGAAGGGCTACATCGCGCGCAAGAAGGAGATCGATTTTCTGGTCGCAATGAATCCCGAAACGGCCCGCGAAGACGTGCTGTCGTTGGGCCCGGGAGCGGTCGCCCTCTACGACGAACCCCTGAAGCTGAACGAACTGCGCTCCGACCTGATCTTCTACCCTGTCCCGTACGACAAGATCACCGCGGCCGTTTGTCCGGAGTCGAAGCTGCGCAAGCTAGTCAGGAACATGGTGTACGTCGGGGTGGTGGCCAGGCTGCTCAACCTCGACATGGCTGAAGTTGAGAAAGCGTTGCGTAAACAGTTCGCGAAGAAGGTGAAAGCGGCTGAGCTGAACTGGAACGCCGCCAAGGCCGGTTACGACTACGCCACGTCTTCGCTGACCAAGGTGGACCCGTTCTTTATCGAGCGCATGAACGAGACCAGCGGGAAGATCATCATCGATGGCAACTCCGCCGCGGCAATCGGCTCAATGTTCGCCGGTGTTACGGTCGTGACCTGGTATCCGATCACGCCTTCTTCATCGCTGGTCGAGAGCCTGATTGAGTACATGAAGGCGTATCGCATCGGGCCGGACGGCAAAGCGACCTTCGCGATCGTGCAAGCCGAAGACGAGCTGGCTGCGGTCGGCATGGTGCTGGGCGCAGGATGGGCAGGAGCGCGTTCGATGACCGCGACCGCAGGTCCGGGCATCTCGCTGATGGCGGAATTCGCCGGGCTCGGCTACTACGTCGAGATTCCCGGCGTGATCTGGGACATTCAGCGCGTGGGACCGTCGACCGGATTGCCGACGCGCACCGCGCAAGGCGACATCTCCTTCGTGGCACGGCTCTCGCACGGCGACACCAAGCATGTGATGCTGATCCCCAGCACACCGGCCGAATGTTTCACCATGGCGAGCGATGCCTTCGATCTCGCCGAGCGGCTGCAGACGCCGGTGTTCGTCATGTCCGATCTGGATCTCGGGATGAATAACTGGATGTCGGAGCCATTCCAATATCCCGAAAAGCCGCAGCAGCGCGGCAAGGTGTTGTCCGCGGAAGACGTCGAGCGACTGGGTGGATTTTCACGCTACAAAGATGTCGACGGCGATGCGATCGGCTATCGCACGCTCCCCGGCACCGAACACCCCAATGCCGCATGGTTCGCGCGTGGCAGCGGGCATAACGAAAAGTCGCAATACAGCGAGCGTCCTGACGACTACGCCAACAATATGGACCGTCTGGCGCGCAAGTTTGAGACGGCGCGTAGCATGGTGCCGCGCCCGGAGTTGGTCCGCAACGAAGGCTGCGAGGTTGGCATCATCGCCTACGGCACTTCGCATCATGCGCTGGTCGAGACCATCGATCAATTGCAAACGGAATACGGCGTGAAGGCCGATTATCTGAGGCTGCGCGCGTATCCGTTTACGCGGGAGAGCTACGAATTCATCGCGGGGCACAAGCGCGTCTATGTCGTTGATCAGAACCGCGACGGCCAGATGATGGAACTGTTGAAGCTCGACATCGCGGTCGCCGACATTGGCAAACTGCGCAGCGTGCGCCACTACAACGGGCTGCCGATCGATGCGCGCTCCGTTACCGACGAGATTATTTCCCAGGAGGGCAAGTAAATGGCGGCAACTGTCACGCCGCAACCAAAAACGAATCGCATCGGGCTCACCGTGCTCGACTATCGCGGCGGCAAGACCACGCTGTGCGCCGGCTGCGGGCACAATGCGATTTCCGAGCGCATCATCGACGCGTTTTACGAGATGGGCATTCCGCCCGAGCGCGTGATCAAGCTGTCGGGCATCGGCTGCTCGTCGAAGAGCCCGGCATATTTCATGGGCCGCTCGCACAGCTTCAACGCCGTACACGGCCGCATGCCGTCGGTCGCAACCGGCGCGGTGTTGGCAAATTCTAAGATCGTGGCGCTTGGCATCAGCGGCGACGGCGACACGGCGTCGATCGGTATCGGCCAGTTCGTTCACCTGATGCGCCGCAATCTGCCGATCGTCTACATCATCGAAGACAACGGCGTCTACGGGCTGACCAAGGGGCAGTTTTCGGCGACGGCTGATTTGGGCTCGAAGTTGAAAACGGGCGTGATCAACGATCTACCCGCCATCGACACCTGCGCGCTGGCCATCATGCTGGGCGCGACGTTTGTCGGGCGGTCGTTCTCCGGCGACAAGAAACAGCTGCACACGATGCTGAAGGCGGCGCTCTCGCATCGCGGCACGGTCATGCTGGATGTGATCTCGCCCTGCACCACCTTCAACGACCACGAAGGATCGACCAAGTCGTACAAGTTCGTCAAAGATCACGAAGAGCCGCTGCACGATCTGGATTTTGTACCGCACTTTCACGATATTGCCGTGGAGTATGACGAGGGCACCAGCCTCAACGTCACCATGCACGACGGGTCGTCGTTGCGGCTGCGCAAGCTGGAGCACGATTACGATCCGACCAACAAAGTTGCGGCGGTAAAGCGGCTGATCGAGTCGCACGAGGCCCAGGAAGTGCTGACCGGCGTTCTCTACGTGAACACAACGGCGCCAAACTTCATCGACATGATTAATATGACCGAGCAACCGCTGGCGACTCTGCCCGAAAGCGCGACGCGGCCTTCGCGCGAGGCGCTGGAAGAGTGCATGGAAGAGCTGCGGTGAACGCAGCCGTCAGCACTCAGCAGAGAGGACTAGATCAAGAGGTTGTGGGCGCAGCTTCCACCGCGAAATACTGCGCCATGTTGCGGAATTTGTCGTAGCGGGCTTTCAGCAGCTGATCAACCGGCAGCTTCTCCAACACAGATAAGTGCTTTTCAATTGCGTCGGCGAGACCGTTGGCCGCGGCGTCGTAATCGTGCTGCGCGCCGCCCGGCGGTTCGGGAATCACCTCATCGCAAATGCCGAGTTCCAGAATGTCTTTGGCGGTGATGCGCAGCGCCTGCGCGGCCACATCTTTCTTGCCGGCATCGCGCCACATGATCGACGCACAGCCCTCCGGCGAAATCACCGAGTAGATGCTGTTCTCCATCATCAGAACGCGATCGGCCACGGCAATCGCCAGTGCCCCGCCGCTGCCGCCTTCACCCGTGATGACAGCGATGAACGGAACCTCCAGCCGCGCCATCTCACGAAGATTATGGGCGATGGCTTCGGCCTGCCCGCGCTCCTCCGCGCCCAGCCCGGGATACGCGCCAACCACATCGATGAGCGAGATGATCGGACGCCGCCACTTCTCGGCAAATTTCATCGCGCGCAGCGCCTTGCGGTAGCCTTCGGGATTGGGCTGGCCAAAGTTGCGATAGACCCGCTGCTTGGTGTCGCGTCCTTTCTGCGTGCCGAGCACTATCACCTCCCGTCCACGGAATCGCGCCATGCCGCAGATCATCGCGGCATCGTCGCCAAAGGCGCGGTCGCCGTGAATCTCGCTAAAGTCGGGGAAGATGCGCTCAATGTAGTCGAGGGGATACGGCCGGTTGGAATGGCGCGCGAGCTCGGTGCGCTCCCAAGCCGTCAACTCGCCGGACATCTGGCGCTTCAGCGATTCGACGCGTTCGTGCAGCGCCAGCAGCTGCTTCTGCGCCTCCTGATTGCTGCCCGCAGCCGCATGCAGTTGCTGAATCTGTTCTTCAATTCGTTTGAGTTCTTCTTGCGCTTTGGAAGAAGCTTCCATGTTGGGGTCGTTTTGCTTGGTTGCGGCCCGATACATTGCCTCGGCTGCGTAAACCCAGAAGTCCAAGGCGGACAGCATTCCGGATTGCGCAGGCGTAAGTTGGGTATCCTCGGGCACGATGGCTCAGTTGGCAAAAGAGCTTTCACCACGGAGGCACGGAGGACACGAAGTTAAGAATTGAAAGTATAGAAACTCCGTGCTCTCTGTGCCTCCGTGGTGAACAAAGTCTGAGAACTCGGCAGTCAGTCGATAACGCGCACGCTGCCGCGCCCGCACAACTCTTCCACGCGGCTGATGAACGCCCGGTCCGGCAGAACATTATAGCTCTCCGCCTCCATCACCACCGTGAAGTCACCTTTGCGCTCCAAGTCGAAGAGTACGCGGGCCTCGCCTTTGCGCTCACGGCAGAGGGTCTGCAAATCGTCAATCGTAGCTGTGGAAGCGCTTTCCAGCGGCACCTTGATGCGCAGGTGGGTGGGCAGTTTGGGCTGCGCGTCCTCCAGCGGTGAAATGTCGCCAATCATCACTTTTGGATTCGAGCCTTCCTCGACGCGCACGCCGCCCTTGACCAGCACCGGGACAGTCAGCTTTAGTCGATCGGCAAGCCGGCGATACGGTTCGGCGAAACATAGAATATCGACCGAACCATTCATGTCCTCAAGCTGGCCCTGTGCGTACAAATCGCCCTTTTTGGACTTAGCCACACGAATGCCTTTGAGGATACCGCCGATCAGGATTTCATCTTTTCCAGTCGACGACTTCAGTTCGCCGATGTCGGAGGTCGAGAGCGCGTGGAAGTCAGCCAGCTTATCCTGATACTTCTCCAGCGGATGTCCGGTGATGAAGAAGCCGAGAATTTCCTTTTCGAAGGCGAGGCGCTGATGTTCGTCCCAGTCGGGCGTATTGGGCAGCGGCTTTTCCGAAGCCTGATTCGTTCCGTCTTCCTGGAAGACACCGAATAGGCCGTGCTGGCCAAGCTCGGCATCCTTCTGAATCTTCTGCGCATGATCCATCGCGTTGTCGACGACAGCCATCAGCTGCGCGCGACGACCCAGCGGATCCATAGCGCCGCTCTTGATCAGCGACTCGACGACGCGCTTGTTTAGCAAATGAAGATCGACTTTCTCGCAGAACTGATAGAAAGAGCGGAATGCGCCATCTTTCTTACGCACGGCGACGATGGATTCAATGGCATTGTGGCCGACGTTCTTCACGGCAGCCAGGCCGAAGCGAATGGCTTCGCCATGCGGCGTGAAGTAGGCGTCGCTGACATTAATATCGGGAGGCTCGACGGCAATACCCATCTCGCGGCATTCGTTGATGTACTTGACGACATCGTCGGTGCTGCCGGAAACCGAGGTGAGCAGCGCGGCCATGAACTCGACGGGATAGTGCGTCTTGAGATACGCCGTATGATAGGCAAGCAGCGCATAGGCCGCCGCGTGCGATTTGTTGAAGCCGTACCCGGCAAACTGTTCCATCAGGTCGAAGAGCTTCTCGACCTTCTTCTGCGGAAAGCCGCGCTCGGTCGCACCGCGCGCGAAGCGCTCACGCTGTTTGGCCATGGCTTCGGGATCCTTTTTGCCCATGGCGCGACGCAGCAGATCGGCCTCGCCGAGCGAGTAGCCCGCCAGCCGATTGGCGATCTGCATCACCTGCTCCTGATAGAGGATGACGCCCAACGTTTCTTTGAGGATCGGTTCCAGCTCGGGCAGCTCATATTCGATCTTTCTGCGGCCCCACTTGCGCTCGATGAAATCTTCGATCATCCCCCCCTGGATGGGGCCGGGACGATAGAGCGCATTCAGTGCCGTGAGGTCTTCGACCGCAGTCGGTTTGTAGCGCCGCAATACGTCACGCATGCCGTGCGATTCAAACTGAAAGACGCCTGACGTTAATCCGGTGTGGAACACCTTTTCGTACGTCACCTGATCGTCGAGCGCGAGCTTCTCCATATCGAGCCTCTGGCCGCGGATCTGTTCGATCAGTCGCAGCGCATCGTCAATGATCGTGAGCGTGGTAAGCCCGAGGAAGTCCATCTTCAGCAGGCCCAGCTTCTCGACCGCCTTCATGTCGTAGGCGGTAACGATTTCCTCGTTCTTGGTGCGATGCAGCGGCACCAGCGCAGTCAGCGGCTGCGGCGCGATCACCACCCCCGCGGCATGCACTCCGGCGTTGCGCACGAGGCCCTCGAGCTTCTTCGCCGTATCGATCAGCTGTTTGGTCTGCGTCTCGTTTTGGTAAGCGCTCGCCAGCGGCGGCGAGTCCTTGAGCGCCTGATCGATGGTGATGTTCAACGTCGGCGGCACCATCTTCACGATGCGGTCGACTTCGGCGTAAGGGATGTCCATGGCGCGGCCGGAATCTTTCATTGCAGCTTTGGCGGCCATGGTGCCGAAGGTGATGATCTGCGCTACCTGATCGCGACCGTACTTCTGCGTGACGTATTCGATGACCTCGCCGCGGCGATTCATGCAGAAGTCGATGTCGATGTCGGGCATGCTAATGCGCTCGGGATTGAGGAAGCGCTCGAAGAGCAGTTCGTTCTCTAGCGGATCGATATCGGTGATGGAGAGCGCGTAGGCCACGAGTGATCCTGCCGCCGAGCCGCGGCCTGGACCAACCGGAATGTTGCGCTCCTTGGCGTAGCGGATGAAATCCCAGACGATGAGGAAGTATCCCGCGAACTGCATCTGGCGGATGGTATCGATCTCTCGCGAGAGGCGTTTTTCGTAATCCTCGAGCGAGTGTGTCAACCGGCCCATCGTCTGCAGCTCGCGCAGGATATTCAGACGCTTGGCGAAGCCCTCGCGTGTGACATGCTCGAAATAATCCGGCAGAGTATAGCCTTCGGGAACGACGAACTGCGGGAACGGGTCGTGGACCTTTTCCAGCCGCACGTTGCAGCGCTCGGCGATCTCCATGGTGCGCGCCAGCACCCGCTCATAGCCCTGAAAGACCTGCGCCATCTCGGCCGCGCTCTTCACGAAAAACTGATTGCCGTGGAACTTCAGCCGGTTGGTGTCGTTGATTGATTTTCCGGTCTGGATGCAGACCATTACGTCCTGGGCGTGAGCATCTTCTTCGCAGAGATAGTGGCTGTCGTTGGTGGCGACCATCGGCAGCCCGAGATCCTGTTCCAGCCTGAGCAGGTTGGGCTGGATACGCTGTTCATCAGGGACGCCCTGGTCCTGGATTTCGAGATAGAAGTTGCCCCTACCGAAGATGTCGGTGAAGGTCGCAGCGGCCTCGCGCGCCTGCTCGTACTTGCCTTCGACAAGATTCTCGGCGACTTCGCCCTTCAGACATGCTGACAGCCCAATCAGTCCCTGGGAATGCTCGGCGAGAAACTTCTTGCTGACGCGAGGCTTGTAATAGAAGCCGTGCAGCGATGCTTCGGAGACGATCTTTACCAGGTTGCGATAGCCGAGATCGTTCTCGGCGAGCACGATAAGGTGGTTGTAGCTGTCGCCCTCGGGCGCAGCACGATGGTCGTCCTTCTTGCAGATGTAAAGTTCGCAACCGAGGATGGGCTTGACGCCCGCATCCTTGGCGGCGTTGACGAAGGTGACCGCGCCGAAGATGTTGCCATGATCGGTCACTGCGACTGCGGGCATGCCGAGTTCCTTCACGCGGCCCACGAGGCGCTCGATCTCGCACGCGCCGTCGAGCATGGAGTAGTCGGTGTGAAGATGAAGGTGGACGAATTCAGGTTGTGGCATCGCTACTTCTATTTTATGCGTTCAAGGCAGCG
>JASHXK010000269.1 GCA_030043575.1 Terriglobales bacterium | reverse complement strand
GTCGCGGGAGCCGATTTGAATCGGCAACAGCAGCGACATTTACCGCCGTTTCCCAATTCGGGAATCCCTGTCGCCCGAGAACGATTCCGCGATTTACGTATTTGTCACATGCGGAGCCTGACAATGGACTCGGTGGGGGATTCGTAGGCTCGCTTTCGGTTTGCCTGGGACGGATATTGCAGCCATCCCCTAAGAGGCCCTACTCCGCTTTCGTCCACGTCTCCGTACGGCCGAACATCGACACGCCAACGAATCCCCGCAGATGCAGTTCCTTGGGAGAGACCATGGTGATTTTTCCACTATAGGTCTTGCCGCTTTTGGGGTCGTAGACCGTGCCGTTCTTCCACAGGTTGTCACCGGCGAACTGGAAATTTTGTACGATCTGAAGTCCCAATCTTGGGGCTTTGCGCAAGGCGGGGTCGGGATTGTTGTTGTCGAGCTTGGGCGTGCCCGGCGTGCCTTCTTTCGAACCTGGCGGATAATTCGGCTCCTGCAGCCATACGATCTTGCCGCAATACTTGTCGCCGCACTTGAAGATATCGATCTTTGCATCCTTGGACTGGTCGTACCAGAGCCCTACAATGTCGTCAGTCGCGGCCACGCACGCCAAGGCCGTCGCCAACAGGAAGAACAGCACCCATGCGGTTTTCATTCGCGCCTCTCCTATAGTTGATCGTGTGTCAACTATGATCTCCATTTTGGCAGATGTCCTCATCGGCTGCAGCCTTCTGAGCTAGCTATTCATGATCCAGGTGTGCTCGTCGATGATAGTGAGCACCGAGTCTTGTGAGCTTTCGTTGAAATCTGGAACCGCCCGCCCCGCGGGGGGAGCGCGCCTTCAGGCGTGCATCTTCATTGCGCCGCCCTCCTGCCGCTTTCGCGCATCTCTTGATACAGTAGAAAGAACGCCGCTTTTCATGCCATCTGTCCTTGACAGCTCGCCGGCCATAATTAGCTGTTCGAATTGCGGAACTGAATTTCCCCAAAACATCGGACGTTGCCCCGGTTGTGGGCACATCCCCAGCACGCGTTCATCGCAAATCGTGCTGGCCGCTACGCTGCTGCTCATCGTTGCCGGCTTTGCCCTGACGCAATATCTGGTCAATGTGCATCGCGACACCGAGTCCTCGCTGGCCACGCGCTGGTTTACTCGCGGCGAACAGGCCATGCAGGCTAACATGCCGGCGGTTGCCGCCGACTGCTATCGCACGGCGCTCTCTTACGATCCGGAGAACACGCAGTATCGTCTGCATCTCGCGCAGGCCCTGCTGGCAGACAATCGGCTGGCGGAGGCGCGCGCGCACCTCGGCAGTCTTTGGGAAGAGGAGCCGGCGGATGGCGAAGTGAATCTCACGCTGGCGCGACTCTATGTCAAGCGTGGCGACTACACGAAGGCAGTCCGCTACTACAGCAATGCGATTAACGGAGTCTGGAGCGAAGAGCCGCGTGGGCACCGCATTGCCACTCGCTTCGAGCTGGCGAATTATCTGCTGCAACAGCAGAAGCTGCCACAAGCGGAGGCGGAGTTGGTTGCGCTGCAGGCTGACGGCCCGTCCGCTCCTGCCGACCAGTTGCTGCTGGGAAATCTACTGCTTCAGGTCGATGAACCGCAGCGCGCGATCCAGGCGTTTGATGCGGTCTTGCAACGCGAGCCGGACAGTGCTCAGGCGTGGCTGGGCAAAGCGCACGCCTCGCTGGTGCTGGCCGATTACAAAGAAGCGGAACATGCCATTAGCATGGCGGTTGATCGCGATCCCAATCTGGATGAGGCACGGCAGCAACTCGAGGTGGTGCGCGAACTCGTGCGCCTCGATCCAGCGCTGCAGGGATTGTCGCTGGCCGAACGCAGCCAGCGCACCGCCGAAGCCTTCCAGTTTGCCCTGCGGAGAATCAATGCGTGCGCGGCCCAGCAGGGAATCGCACTCACCAGTCAGAGTTCTTCTCCGGCTTCCGCGCAATCGGCCGGCTCTGCCCTTTCTGCGAACTCGCCGGCAGCGGATGAGCTGCAGCGCCTGTATGCCGCCGGCACGCAGAAGCAGTCATCGGCGACCGAGCCGGCTTTGCGCAAGAATCCCGATGCGCTTGAGCCGACGATGCAATTTGTGTTCGACGTGGAAAAGGCAACGGCCTCTATCTGCGCTGTTACGGACAAGAGCGATCGCGCGCTGCTGCTTCTGGCGCGGCATGAAAGCGAGGCGGTGAAATGAGTCCGCAAGAACCCGTCATCGCCAAGCCGAAGGATGCCAGCGGATCGAGGCCTGAAGTCTCGACTCCGACTCGCCGCCAGTACTGGACGACGCTGCGCACCATGCTGTCGCCGCAACGCTTCAGCCTGCGCGAAGAGCAGTTCTTTCTGCTGCTGGCGGTGCTCATCGGCATTCTGTCCGGACTGGCAGTCGTCTGCTTCCGCCTCGCGATCGACTTTCTGCATCTCAAGCTGCTGGGCAGCGGACTGCAGCCCTCGGTGCCACGCGTTTTCCTCGCACCCATGCTTTCGGGACTGGTGATCGCGGTTCTGGTGATTCGCTTCTTCCCGCGCGCTCGAGGCAGTGGCGTCAACCAAACCAAAGCCGCGCTGTACATCTATGACGGCTACATCCCAATGTCGACCGTCGTGGGCAAATTCGTCACCAGCGCGCTTGCGATCGGCAGCGGACAATCCCTCGGACCCGAAGATCCTTCGCTGCAGATCGGCGC
>JASHXK010000268.1 GCA_030043575.1 Terriglobales bacterium | reverse complement strand
TCCGTGGGTTATACTGCCGCTAAGCGGAAACTTCCCCCGGATCGTCGCATCCACATAAGTCAGTTCCGTTTCTTCGCAAGCGAATGGGCGAGACGCTCCAATTCGTGGTTCAGTACGGGTATGCCCTGCTCTTCGCCTGGGTGCTGGCCGAGCAAGGCGGCTTGCCCATCCCGGCGACGCCGTTGTTACTCGCCGCCGGAGCGCTCGCCGGACAGGGCCGCATGCACCTGGCGCTGGTGATCCTTGCCGGTACCGCTGGATGCCTGGGCGCTGACATCTTCTGGTATTCCTTCGGCAAGCGCCGCGGCGCGGTAGTACTGAACCTGCTGTGCCGCATTGCCTTGGAGCCGGACTCCTGCGTCCGCCGCACCGAAACCCGTTTCAGCAACTGGGGCGAGCGCACACTCCTCATCTGCAAGTTCATTCCCGGGCTGAACACAGCTGCGCCCGCGTTGGCGGGAATGGTGAACCTGCCTTACGGACGGTTCCTGCTTTTCGACCTGATCGGTGGTTTGCTGTGGACGACGGGTTATTCCCTGCTCGGTTTTCTCTTCAGCAAACAACTCGACCGCATCGCCCGCGACGCTCATCTGCTCGGCGGCTGGCTGCTGGTCCTGTTTCTCACCGGCGTGGTGGCTTATGTGATTCGTCGTTGGTACGAGCGCGAGCGCTTCATCAAACAGGTGAAGGGCGACCGAATCACCCCCGACGAATTGAAGCACCAATTGGAATCGGGCGAGCGGCCGGTGATTATCGATCTGCGCCATCCCCTCGATGTTCTGACCGACCCACGCACATTGCCGGGCGCGCTGCAGATCGCGCCCGAGGATCTGCAATCGCGGCGCAGCGAGATCACGCGCGATGGCGAGATCGTTCTGTTCTGTACTTGACCAAACGAAGCCACCAGCGCCCGTGTGGCGCTGCAACTCCGCAAGCTCGGGATTCGCCGCGTACGCCCGCTGCTGGGCGGATTTCACGAGTGGAAGAGCCTGGGATTTCCCCTGGTAGAAATTAGTCCCGCGGAACCCGATCCCGGCATCCCGACTCAGCACCTGCCCGCCGAAGGCCGGGCGTAGGAATCGCTTTCGTCACACCAATTACTCTGGAGACTAACTACGGCTTGCGCTTCCGGATCAGCAGATCGAAACTCACCACGCCATTCTCATCGCGCAGTCCTTGCAGCGTGTATTCGCTGTTGATGTTGTACTCGAACTGAATGATCTCCTGGGCGGAGCGCGCCAGGTCGGTGACGATGGTAAAAGTGACGTTGCTGGTCACCTGCTGCTCGATGGTGAGGCGGGCGTTGGGATCGTTTTCCGGCCCGCCAAACGCCGGATTGATGCGGATCGTGCTTCCCCCAAACAGCCTCGACACGCGGTTGTTGACGGCCTGAGTCAACGCCGAGCTGAGCAGCGCGCCGGAAGCGCTTTCGGCAAATCCCGGCGACGTGCTCGCTCCCATCGCCGCTTCGGTTTGCGTCGAACCAAAGGCCAACAGCGAGATGATATCGTCGCTGGACAGCGGCGGATCGGAGCGATAGGTCGTATTCAGCCTCTCCATGGTGCCGTGCAGCCCGATGGTGATGTCGTAATCGCGCACCCGCGTGGTGGCTTCCACATCAAGCACCGGATCGATGCGAACCGGATTGAGGAAGGTGATGTCGGCGCGCTCCAGGTGATACTTCGTTCCTCCCAGCTTGATGTCGCCCTCCGCGATGCTCACCCGTCCCAGCAGCACCGGCCGCGCCGCCGTACCGCGTAAACGCAGGTCGATGTCGCCCGACAGCTTCGCCAGCGAAGTCTGCACGGTGAGCTGTGGCGTGGACAGAACCCGCACCTCAAGATGCAGATTGTTGAGCGGCGAAGTTGGGTTTGGGACGCTGGGTGGAGCGGCCGCTTCCGCCAGGAAGAACTGTAAATCGGCGGAAGGAATCTGGGCGAAGCGCGTGACCGTGATGTTGCCGGTGAGCGACGAGTTCTGGAACGTTCCCGTCAGGCGCAGCGACTGGTCAGCGGTGACGCTGATTCCGGAATATCGAAAACGAATGTCGCTACCATCCAGTGTGAGGTTGAAGCCGGTGGTGCGACCGAAAGTGAGGAAGCCGCCAAATTTCACGTGTCCGCCGCCCACTCGGCCGCTGAGGTTCTCGACCTCCAGCCGATCCTGATTGAAGACAAGGCTGCCGTTCACATCACCCAGTCCTGCGGGCAGGTCGATCATCGAGAATCCCGCATGAAGTACCTCGGCCCGTCCCGACAGGATGGGATTCGCGGCCGTGCCTTTGATCGTTACATTGATATTCGACACACCATAAGCCGTGAGGTCGGGGTACAGCGTCGACGCCAATTTCAGGCTGAGTGAGCCATCGGCGCGCAGATTCAAAGGCCGATCGCCGGTCAGATTTGCACTGCCGGAGAGCGTGAAGTGGGTGTCCTGGCTGACGAGTGTGCAGTGCTGCACACTGACGGTTTGATTCGCCAGGCTCAGTTCCACCGGACCGTCGGTCTTGATCGGGATACGCTCGACTTCAACAGAAAACTGCTGGATGGTCAGATTTCCGTGCAACAGGTGCGGCTGCTTGAGTGGTCCCGTCACGTTCGCTTGCCCATCCAGCGATGCCGCGCGCGTAACCTGATTGCGCATCTCCACCGGCAAGAAGGGGTCGACGTCGAGGTTGGTAAACTGCAGCGTGGCGTTGGCAGGCATGTCTCCTTGCAAGTCCGCCTTGCCGTCGAGCGTGAATGTGGCTTTCGGGAAGGTCGATCGCGCGGTCAGGGTGAGCTGTCGCCCGTGGGTCACGGCGTCGGCCTTCAGCGCTCCCAGCAAGTCGCCATTGAGCACCAGGTTGTCGATCTGCAGGTGCGCATTGATCACCGGCTCATCTGCCGTTCCCGATCCCTTCACCGTGAAGTTCGCCACACCGGCCGTTTGCAGATGTGGAGTTTGCGCCTCGGGTATATCGGCCAGATCGATGCTCTGCCCGGTCAGCTCCAGCTTCAGTTCCTTGCTGCGGAAGTTATAAGCTGCCGAACCAAGCACGGTGCCCCGCTTCGCCTGCAGATGAATCTCGTCGAACTCCGCGGCGTGATTCGCGAACTGAATCTTCGACGTGAGCGCAATGATGGGCCGGCCGCGCGCTTCTCCCTCCGTCAACAAGAGCTGTCCGTGCCCGTGCGGATCAGCCTCGGTACCCGCCGCTTGCAGCGCCAGATTGAGCTTTCCACTGATTCGATACTCCGTGCCGAAGGCACGCTGCAACTCCGCGACATCCGCGTCGTGGATCGCGGCCTGCACCTGGAACTGCGAGTTCTCCGTGAAATTCCCTTTGTCGAGCGCAGTCGAGCCATCGAGGTTGATGCGCGCGCCGCCCTCCTGAATCGTAGCGTGGTGCAACGCCACACCCGATTCTGCGTACTGCACATCGGCAGTAAATTGATCGATGTGAATTCTCCGTGGCGGCGCAGCCGGCGGCGGAGGAAGCGAGGGCTCAGGCTTAGCGGTGAGATGGAACCACGATTTGTGCTTCGCAGGAGCTTTTGGCGGTTGCAGCGGCGGGACGCTTGCGGCCGGCGCGTAGATATAGGTGAAATTCGTGGCCTGCAAGTGTCCAGCGATCTGCGGTGCGCGGAATCGGCCGTTCAAGGTTCCATCAAAGCTCGCGGCGCCATGCAGCTCGATCGGCAGGGGCGCGGTACCCATCGCTTGCAGCATGGGATCGAATTCAGTAAGGCTCGTGGTGTTGACCTTCAGCTGCAGTGCCGCTGATGTCTCACTCAATGCGCCGGAGGCCTCGACGCGCGAGCGCGGTGTGTTCAACTTCAGCCCCGCCAGATCGATTCGTCCAGAGCGCAGACTGTAACGCCCTCTTAGATTTCCGTTTACCGGAAGCTGATACGCAGCGGGCGCCGCCGGCGCAGCGATATCGAGGGCGAGATCGGCGAGCGTGTTGTCGAGCGACTGTTTCCACGACAGATTTACGGTTCCTGAGACACTACCCACGGCATTCAGCCTGTCGATCGGCATTTCACGGGTCGAGAGCAAGCGAGCGAGGTCGTTGAGCGACAGTCCGCTGACGCGGAATCGAGCGGAACCCTCCTGCTGAGGATTTTCGCCGGAGACCTGGTTTGAAGGGGCACGGCTTCCAGCCGTGCCGATGGCTGTTGCCGGAATCGCACGCTTTAGCCCCTGAGGCGCCCCGGTCCTGGCGGTTCCTTGATTCCTGACTGCAGCCTTCCCCAAACCCGGAGGTATGTTCGCCGGCACCGTAGCCGGCGGAATGACAGGCGTGAAATTTCGGACTTCGGCATCGCCATTCAGCTGTCCGCCCAAGAGTCGTGCGGCAATACGCGTGAGCTGCAGACGATCGTTGCTGATCGCGAAGTTCGAGTTCACGCTGATCTTGCGCAGCGCAATGCCTGTGTCGAAATAATCGAGATCACGAATCGTGATGCTCCCGGTCGATTCCGGCCCCGCAGCGTTGGAATAGCTGCCCGAGCCATCGAGGAGCAGCGTTCCCGCGCGCAGTTGATTCATGCGCGCAACTGCTCCCAGCTGGGTCGCGCTGACCGAGCTGGTGTAGGTCAGATGAATCTGAGGGTCATTGAAGTCCGTAAGCTTGCCCGCAGCCTGTAGCGACGAGGACTCCGATGCAACCTTCAGCGACTTAATCTCCGCCTGGTTGTGCCAAAGGGCGAACTGCAGGTCAGCTTGCGCAGGAATATCGCGGTAGTCCTGATACTTGATGTCCACCTTGCCGACCTGCACGCTGCCATCGAAACGCTGATCCCCGGCATCGTAGGTCATCGACGCGATCACGTCGTTTACCGAGAAATCCAACGGCAGCCTGCGCTGATTGAGCAGCAGCACACCGTCGCTTAGATCGGCGCGGGCGATCGCCAGATCAAACAGCTCCCGCACCGCCGTTTTGTTGTTGGCGATCTTCGGTTCGGGGGCGTTCGTTTTGCCGTCCGGGTAAACGATGACGTGAATGACCGGACGCTGGAGCCCTAGCTGCTCGACGCTGAAGCGCCTTTCGAAAAACGAAATGATGTGCAGCCGAACCAGTGCGTGATCGACGTGAACGTAGGGCAGTTCGCCCGGCGGCTCAAGTCCATGAATGGTGAGGTTGTCGGCCTCGAAGGCCCATTGCGACAGGTTCCAACGAAACGCTGCCATCTCGACGCGGCCGCCGGTTGCGTCTTCGATTGCCGCGATTACCTTGCGCCGGACGAAGTCGGCAAAGCTGGGGCTGCGCAGGTACCAGGCCAGCGAGACGAATGCACCCAGCACAACGATACCTATCGTCAGACTGATCCACAGCCGCCGATGCGAACGCCGCTTTGTAACCTCTTCCGCCATCCTCGTCTTTAGTTCAGACCCGAAGCTCGTCCTTGCTCAGCCGGAGCGTTGATCCCTGGAATCGATACATTGCTGCGAATGTCGGCCTGCTGCCGCAGGTTGTGCAGCCAGGCATCGAGCAGCTCGTCGATGTGCTGCTCGGTAAGAAGCTCGCGAATTCTGGAATCGACTTGGTCCAGCGGAATCGGCTTGCCGCCGTTCTGCTGCAGATCAGGCAACAGCTGGTGCTTGTAATACGCCTCGATATCGTCCTGCTCGATGTGCACGTTGGGTCGCAGGCGTACTTCCACAAAATTCATCACCTGAACTTCCGTGCTCAGATGATCTTTCAGGATCGTCTCGCTCAACCCGTAGCTGGCCAGCAGCCGTTGCCACGCTGCGTCATCCTTGCCGTTCGGCACCTGCGCACGGAGCTTGTCCACGTCCTGTTGCAGCTGCTCCTCTGACGGCCGCATGTAGCTGGCGTCGCCCATCTGCGCCTTCAGCAATTGCCGGTCGATCAGGTGCTGCAGCGCGAGGACACGATCAGCCGGGGTCAGCTGGTCGAGAGGCTTCTGTTGCATGAAGGCCTCGAAGGCGGCGGCTTCATCCCAATCGCTGCGCAGAATCGGCTGGCGATTGACACTGGCCACTACGCCGTCGATCACTTCACCGGCAAACGCCGGCACAAGTGCAGTTAGTAACAGCAGCAAAGAGCAGGTCGTGAATTGCAAAACTCGTTTCATTAGAAGGTTTGTCCAATACTGAAATAGACGTTGATGCGTCGCAAAGCGTAGGTTTGATCCAGCTCCTGAACCGGATAGCGGGTGGGATTGAGCGCATATCCCAGATCGAAGCGCACCGGACCGACCGGGGTCCTATAACGAATACCCATGCCAACGGCCTGGGAGTTATAGCTGAAGTTGCACGGCGTCTTGCTGCCCGGCGGCGCGCACTCCGCAATCGACGGCTGATTGAAGGTCACGATTCCACTGAGAATGTGATTGGCCGTGTCGAAGACATTGCCCATATCGTGAAAGAACACGAAGCCGAGATTGTTGCCCACGTAGGGCAGCATCACCGGAGGCGTGCGGATCTCCAGATTGTTGACGAACAGGCCCTGGCCGCCGATGGGGTAGCCGGTTGTCTGGTCGCGCGGGCCGGCCTGATTGATCGAAAAACTGCGCAGCGAGTTGCTACCGCCGGCGAAAAACAACTCCGGCAGTGGAATTTGCGTATTCTCCACCGGGATGGAGTTCGGCGGCAGTTTGCTCAGATCGAGGAAGTCGTTCGTGCCATATGGCTTCTCAATACCGATCTGCGTTCTGCGCGCGAAAACCCAACGCCGTTTGAAGGTGTAGTAGGTGGAGTTATCGAGCAAGACACGCCCGAAGTTCGTCTCCGATCCCAGAGCGCTGGTCGCAATCCCGAGGTTGAGCGCTCCGTATGAGCCCTTGGTGGGATTGATGGGATCGTCACGTTTATCGCGCACGGCAGTAAACGTGGGCATCGCAATAAAAACGGGGCTTGAATAAAGGGAGATGTAAGTGGGATCAATGACCAGGCTGTTAGGGTCGATGGCGACGCGCTGAAAGGTCAGGCCGAAGAGAAAGGTCGTGTAGCGGTTATAACGGTCCTCGGCTTGTACCGCTCCCTCCAGGCGATTCGAGGCGAAGGTATTGACGTCGGCGGTGTTGTCGTACAGGCCGCTGACGATGATTCGCCAGTTTTCGCGATGGAACAATCGCGGCGCTTCATAGGTCACCAGGCCACGGCGCGTCAGCAGGCCAATCCGGCCACGAATGCTGAAGGTCTGATCGCGGCCGAACATGTTCAGCCGGGTAATCTCCAGTACGGCATTGGGGCTGACTCCGGTTGCACCTTGCGGATTGCTGGTGGTGGGGATGTTGCCGGTCGCGAACTCAATGCCGCCGCCGTAGCGGAAGGTCCAGCGCTTGGCCTCGGTAAGGTTGAACAGCACATCTTTCGAAGGCTCCAGCCCTTCGGGATTCTGCACCGCCATGTTGACTTCGTTAAACAAGCCGAGGGAGTAAAGCCGGCGCTGCGAAGCCACCATGCGGTTTTGGCTCAAAGGATCGCCATCCTGAATCCGCATCTGGCGATTCACGATGTAGGGCCGGGTGTGGTTCAGCCCGGTGATCAGCACGCGATCCACAAAAACCCGCTGCCCTTCGGTAATTTTGTAGACCACATCCATTCGCGGAGGATTGCCGGGAACGGGCGTTGCCGACGATTCAAACTGCACGTTGGGGAAGCCGCGATCGTAATAGAAGTAGGTTACGGAATCGCGATCGCTCACCACGTTGGCTTCGCTGAAGGGCTGGCCGGCGATGTTGCTGAGGCTCTGCTCCAGCCGGTCCGCGGTGTAGGTGGTGGCGCCTTCCACCTTGAGCGCCTTGACCAGAGTCTGCGGGCCTTCGTCGATTTTGATGGCGACCTGCATCTCATTCTTCTTGCCCTGATAGTTGTCCACCAGATCGCCATTCACCTGGACATTCAGAAACCCGTTGGCTTGATAGAGGATCTTGATGACATTCAGGTCGTCGGTAAGAATGCGCTGGCTGAAACGGCCATTGGGTAGAAGCAGGCCGGCGGGCTGAATCTGCATGCGTTCGCGGATGGTGGGCGTGTTGAAATACTTGTTGCCTTCGACGACGACGGAAACCAGTTTGTGGCGAATGCCGGGATCGATGATATAGACGATGTTCAGGTGATTCTGTTCCGCGACCGGGTGGCGCTCAACATCGACCGTCGCATCAAAGTAGCCGCGCGTTTGCAGGTAATCGCGCATGTTGCGGCGGCCTTCGTTCAGCAGATCGTCGTCGACCGAGTTTTCCTGATACACCGGAACCAGCTTTTTCAGCTCGCTCTTGCTGATACCCTCGCCTTCCGTGGTGATACTGACCGTCGGCCCTTCATCAACCTCGAAGACATAGTCAAGGCGGTTTGAATCCGCATGATATTGCCTGCCGACCAGCGAGACCTGCGCTTCCAGATGGGCATTCTTCTGATAGTGTTTGCGCATTCTCTCCAGCGCCCGGGTGACGTGCTGTGCGTTCACCTTGTTACCCGCCTTCAGCTTGGTGAGACTGCGAACCTGATCCGGCGCCATGCCGGTGTCTCCGCGGATAGTCACATCGCCAACCAGCGCCAGCCGACCAGGAGTGGCGTGGAAATGAATTGCCAGCTGGCTGTCTTTCGGGTTGGGATCGAGGGTATAGGTAATGTCGGCCTCGTAGTAACCGTTGTCGGCGAAGATCTTCTTCATGCGATCCAGCGAGCTGACGACCTTGTCCTCGCTGAAAACGTCGCCCAGATCGATCTGGCTGGAGGCAATCAACTGGCTGGGCTTGGGGTCGGTTTTCTGGGGCGTGCCGCTGACGGTGACCGCCCCGTTAAAGAAGTTTTCCGTTGCCACGAAAACCAGCGTCAGTTCCCCGTGCGAATTGCGATCGGCTTCAACATTGAGCGTGGCGAAACGGCCGGTGGCATAAAGCGCCTTGATGCTGGCGCGCAGCTTCTCGGCATCGAGTGGCTGACCAGTTTTCTGCACCAGCAAGGTGCGAAGCATTGTGGTATCGACAGCGGTGACGCCACGGAACTCGATGTTGGCAACGGTCTGGCCTTCGTACCTGGCTAATGGGCTACTTGCGCTGGGCGTGGACTGCGAGGCAGAAGACGGCGGCTGGGCCTGCGTCTGCGCCGGCGAAGCGGCGAGCGCGCAGAAAACAACAAGCGTGCACAACGATGGCGTGATCGGCGTCCTCAAACTCTGCCCTTCAGCACACCCACTGCCTGCCGGATGTCATGCGATTCTGGCAAGTAGACCCTGCGCACTAGCGTCCAAAGCGTCGTGCAACCGCGGAAACCGTTCCGTTGATTCGGCCGGGGAAGGCTTATCTGCTGTGGAATACCTATAATAAACGTTGTGAGCCTTTCACTGTATAAGGTACGTGCCCGATTCGTGCCCAGAGGTTAGGACGTTGGAATTCAAAGAGCGCTACTCCCGCCAGGTTCTTTTCCAGCCGATTGGCGAAGAGGGGCAGCAGCAATTAGCCAAAGCTCGCATCGCCCTGGTCGGCTGCGGCGCTACCGGCTCGGCTTTACTGTCGCTGTTGGCGCGGGCCGGAGTGGGATATCTGCGCGTCATCGATCGTGACTACGTCGAGCCCAGCAATCTGCAGCGCCAGGTGCTCTTTGACGAAGCCGATGCCGCCGAATCGCTGCCCAAGGCGATCGCCGCGGCCCGCAAGGTCAAGGCGTTCAACTCCGAAATAACGGTTGAGCCGCACGCCGCCGATCTCACGCCGGACAACATCGAGGAACTGCTGAGCGACGTCGAAATCGTCCTCGACGGGACCGACAATTTCGAAACGCGATATCTGATCAACGATTTTGCTGTGAGCGGGAATCTGCCGTGGATCTACGCCGCCGGCGTCGCGAGTTATGCGATCACTATGACTATTCTGCCGGGCGAGACCGCGTGTCTGGCTTGCATTTTCCCCGACTCGCCGCGCGGCGTCGTCGAGACCTGCGACACCTCGGGCATTCTGAACTCGGCAGTGAATTTTGTGGCGTCGATCGCTGCGACTGAGGCGATGAAACTTGCCGTTGGCGCACGCGACAAGATTCGCCGCACACTCCTCTCCTATGACGTATGGATGAACGACTATGCATCCGTGAATACTGACAAACCGCGTCCTGGCTGTCGCGCCTGCCAGGAAGAGGATTTTGTCCATCTTGCGGGTGAGGGACGCCCGCACATCTCGTTGTGCGGACGGAATTCGGTGCAGATTCACGAGCGCCAGCGGCCCATCGATTTTGCCGAGATTACGCGGCGGCTGTCGCCGCATGGCTCGGTTCGGCACAACGAGTTTATCTTGAAGTTTTGGCGCGATCCTTATGAAATGACGCTGTTTCCCGACGGCCGAGCCATCATCAA
>JASHXK010000267.1 GCA_030043575.1 Terriglobales bacterium | reverse complement strand
TTCGGGCGCTGTCGTCTTAGCATGCTCGGCGATGCGCTGCTGCATCTCAGCCAGCGACTTCACGCCGACGAGATCGACCTCCAGCGCCTGCCGTCCACCATAGGCGAGATGCATGTGCGCATCGTTAAATCCCGGCATGACGAAATGTCCGCCAAGATCGACCACCTGCGTGTGGCTGCCTTTCAGTTTGCGAATGTCGTCGTTGGAACCGATGGCGATGATGCGACCGTCGCGCACCGCGATCGCCTGCGCACGAGCCGGGGTCGACTCGGTGTAGATGTCGCCGTTGAGGAAGATCGCGTCGGGAGCAGGGTTGTTCGCCGGACTGCTACTGAATGTGCTTGCAGTGGTTGTCATGAGGAAGGCGATCAGCAGCAGAACAACCTTCATTCGTCGGCGACTCCGCTCAACGCCAGCGTGAGCAGCAGAATTCGTTTTAGCCCGAGATCGCGGCCGCTGGGGTCATACCACTCATGGATGGTATGGGCTCCGCCGCCACTGCCGCCCGCGCCGATGGCGATCGCCTCGCGGCCCAGCGAAAGTGGAATGTTCGCGTCGGTGGATGCGCGCTGAATCCGCGCGGTATTCTCCAGCTGCGCATCGACGGCGCGAATCATCTTCAACAGCTGCGATTCCGTCGGCAGATCGGCGGCCGGACGATTGCCGATCACCCGCACTTCGGCGGTCAGCAGCTCCTGCTTCTTGCGGCCGGTAATCTCCGGGATGACGTGATCGACCGCCTCGTGCAGTGCGCGTTCCAGGCGATCCAGCTCGTCAACCGATGCCGAGCGCGTGTCCACGCGCATGGTCGCGGATTCGGGAATAGAGTTCACCGACGTTCCGCCGTTGATGATGCCAATATTGAAGGTCGTCTTGGGCGAAACGGGAACCGGCGTGCGGGTGAAGCGGTCGATGATGCGGGCCAGCGCCACGATGGGATTGGCGACGCCGAAGTCGCTCCAGGAATGGCCGCCCTGTCCGCGCACGATGATTTCGTAGCGCCGACTGCCGAGTCCTTCGGCAATGATGGTGTCGCTGCCCGCGCCGTCCAGCACCACCAGCGAAGCGATGGTCGCCGACCAGCGTGGCTGCCGATAGATGTGCCGCATGCCGCGGAGATCGCCTTCGCCCTCTTCGCCGACATCGCCAATAAACAGAATCGGCGCAGTATTGGCCAGCCCGACCGCTTGGATCGCGCTCGCCATGGCCAGCAAGGCGACGATGCCGGAGGAATTGTCGGAGACGCCGGGACCGTAGAGCTTGCCGCTGTCGCGGCGCACATGCGTCGGTGTACCTGCGGGAAACACGGTATCGATGTGCGCGCTGAGCGCAATGAAGGGAGCGCTGGGATCGACGCCCGGCCGAATGCCGAGGACATTGCCTAGCTCGTCGCGATGTACATCGGACAGGCCAATCGCCGTGAACCGCTGCGCCAGCCACTCGCTACGCGCGCCTTCCCCCCACGGCGGCGACGGAATGGAAGTCACTTCCAGCTGGAGCTCTTCCAGGTCACGCGCGTGCGCGCGAAACCAGGCAAAGGCGTCGTGCACGCGACGCAGCTCGGCGATGCGTGAGACCTGCTGCTGCGCCGAGCGCAAGGCGCGCGATTCGCTGATGGAGGCTGCTTCTGCGGAAGTAACGCGGACTGGCGGGAGCGGGGCCATGGAGGATGTTCCATGGTAATACGGCGGAGAAGTGGAGAGAAGAGCTAAGGCTACGACGCCAACTCCGCCTTCACCCCATTCGCTGCGGTGACCGTTTCCATGATCTCCTCGTCGGTGAGCATGCGGTCCGATTCCTTGGCGCGCTGGAAGATGCGGTCGACCAGCTCGTCGGTCACGGG
Source organism: Terriglobales bacterium (assembly GCA_030043575.1). Lineage (GTDB taxonomy): Bacteria > Acidobacteriota > Terriglobia > Terriglobales > Acidobacteriaceae > Bog-257. Next base: position 11,401 of record JASHXK010000267.1, on the reverse strand, counting down.
AATCTCGTGTTTCTCCAGCCAATATTGGACGTTCGACTTGCCGCTCATAGGACCGATTTCGATCACCTGCTCCATGCCAAAAAAATGCGCCGGCACGCCGGAGTAGATGCTATCAGCCAGCATGTCATCCTTCTTGCGGTAGGCTTTGATGACGGCGGCGGCGTGAACGCCTGTGCCGGTGCGGAAGGCGTCATCTCCCACAACGGGGTAGTTCTTCGGAATCGGCACACCAGTGGCTTTCGAGACCGCGTCGCAATACTCCTTGAGCTTGGTCAGGTCCTGACTGGCCCAGGGCTCGATAGCCATGAGCTTCAGATTGACCAGCATCTGATCCATCTGCGTGTTGCCGACGCGCTCGCCGATGCCGATGGCCGTCGCGTGAACCACTTCTGCTCCCGCAACCAGTGCCGCAAGGGAGTTCGCGACCGCCAGGCCGCGATCGCAGTGGCCATGCCACTCGACGCGAATCTTTTCGCCTGATGGCCTTACGACCTCGTCGATCACGAAGTGCATGAGCGCGACCACGCCCATGGGCGTGGCATGTCCGGTGGTGTCGCAGATGACGATGGCTTTGGCGCCGCAGCTGATCGCGGTGCTGTAAAGCCGCTTGATGGTTTCGCGGTCGCAGCGCGTGGTGTCCTCGGTCACGTACATGACGTCAAGACCGAGTCCGACCGCGTACTTCACCGCGTTTTCCGTGGTGCGCAGCAGAAAGTCGTCGGTCCAGTCTTCCGTGTAGCGGCGGATAGGGCTGGAGCCAATGAAGGTTGCGGCTTCGACGGGAACGCCGGTGGCTTCAACAATTTCGGCGACCGGGCGAATGTCGTTCTGATGGGTGCGGGCCGCGCAGTTGGGCTTGATTTTCAGTTTGGCGCGGCCAATTTCTCGCGCCAGCGCTTCGCAGTGGGTCTGTGCGCGCGGGCCGGCACCGGGAAGGCCGATGTCGAGCATGTTGATCCCGATGGCTTCCATCAGGTGAAGGATCTCGATCTTCTCTTCGATGGAGGGGTCGCGGACCGAGGGTGATTGCAGGCCGTCGCGCAGCGATTCGTCATTCAGCAAAACCCGGCCAGCCGGAATCATCGACTGGGCGTAGATCCTGTTCCAGTCGTAAATCAGCTCAGAAACGTTTGCCGACACTGGTTGTCACCCCACATTGTCCGACGTCCCACAACGTCGGAGTCTTGGCGGAAGTTCAGTACATCCTGGGTGGCGCGCGTCTTCAGACGTGCAGATTATATGAATCTAACAGCGGGCTTCAGCGCCTGCGGTAGTTACCTCAGCGGCTAAAGCCGGAACCGATTTCCTTATATCGAAATGCACCGCTGAAGCAGTGCTCCACCCGATGTCTTTATAGATTATCCACCCAAGCAGCGGTTACAGCTACTTTACATTTCAGGCTTCTAAGTATGGTGTAAACGTCTGGAGCTCAGGCATCACAAAACTCATTGTTTGTCTTTTTCTTCGCCGGGCTTAGACGTGAGGGTCAACCCGAATACCGACTGCTTGCCCAATCCCGCAACGTTTCGTCCCCGCGGCTCTTCGTCGCTGGGCAGGTACAGCGTCCGGCAATGCTCGCAGCGGTAAATTTCCGCCTTGTCGCCGAGGGCCTGCCGCACATCGCCGCAGGCCTGCTCCCGGACGTCGGCCATGTAGAACCAGCGCTTGAGATGACCGCCGCAGATCTTGCCTTTTTCGTCCTTTTCGTTGCAGGCGCGCTGAAACGCCTGCTTGTACTTCACTTTGTGCTTGGCTAGTTGCGGAGCCTGCCGCTCGGCTGCCTCGGGCATATTGGCAGTATCCGCTGTTGTGCCCGAGATCGCAACGACTTAGAGGCCAGGGGTGGCAAACATTAACACCAGCTTGGGCTTAAGGGGAAGCAAACCGCATGGCAATCGCGCCATCTAACGCCATATATGCCGTATTCGGGGGAAGGGAATCTTGCCGTTCATACTAAAGTTCCGGGGGCGAACCGAAGGGGGAAATAGCGAGAACCGGGGCGACCCTTGGCAAAAAATTGTCAGTCCTGAGAGCGATGCATTGGAGAAGGAAACGGGTCACCCAGCCTGGGTCCGCAAGTATCTCGACCTGGCCGATCTGCTGACGGCGCGCGTGCAACGCAGGTGGGAGCGGGCTTCGCTGCGCCGAGGACGGGGTCGACGCGCGGCGTGAGGATGCGTGCGTAGATTTGACTTGGTGAGAAGCTAGGTCCTTAGATCCTGCTCGAGCGCCGCAACAATCCCATCGACCACAAGCCACCCTTCAACTTCGCGATCCAGTTCCGGCCAAACAGGAAGTTGACCAGCCCGTCCATCTGCTGCTGGTAGCGCTTGCCGTAGCCAAACCACCACGGCTTCGGGACGCCGGGAACCAGGTCAACGTTGATGTATTTCACCTGCACCATTTCCTGCATTCCCAGCTCGCCATGGGTGCGGCCGATGCCGCTTTGCTTGACGCCGCCGTGCGGCGCATCGGCGATGCCAAACGACGAGATCATATCGTTCAGCATGACCGTCCCCGCCTTGATGCGCGCGGCTACAGCTTCGCCGCGGCGGCGATTGCGCGTCCACACGCTGGCTGCGAGGCCGAAATCGCTGTCGTTGGCGAGCCGGACGGCGTCGTCATCGGTATCGAAGGGCGCCACCGGCAGCACCGGGCCAAATGTCTCCTCCTGCATAATCCGCATGTCGTTGGTCACGTCAGCAAGCAGCGTGGGAGCGTAGTAGTTGGGACCGATCTCGCTCAGCCGGCGTCCACCAGCCAGCACGCGGGCGCCACGCGCAACAGCATCGTTGACGTGCTCCTCGACAATCCTCAGCTGGCGCTCATGAATCATCGGGCCAATTTCGGCCTCGGAGCCGATGCCGTTGCCCACGCGCAGCTTGCCGATCTTTTTGCGGCACATTTCCAGAAACGGCGCGTACAGGCTGCGCTGCACATAACAGCGCTCGACCGAGAGACACGTCTGGCCGGCGTTCATGAACGCACCCCAAAGGGCGCCGCTGGTCGTGACCTCCAGATTGGCGTCTTCCAGCACGATCATTGGGTCCTTGCCGCCCAACTCCAGGACGACCGGCAGCAGCCGTTGCGCGGCGGATTCGGCAACGCGCTTTCCGGTTGCCACGCTGCCGGTGAAGATCAGCTTGTCGACCGGCGATTCGACCAGCGCCGCTCCGGTTGGCCCTTCGCCGACCATCACCTGGAACAGGTCGGGATCGAGCCCCGCATCGCGAAACAGGCGCTCGAGCTCCAGCGCAATCAGTGGAGTGAGCTCGGACGGCTTGAGCACAACCGCATTGCCGGTCACGAGGGCGGCTAGAGTCTCGCTGGCCGGCGTGGAGAACGGGTAATTCCACGGCGCGATGATGCCGATCACGCCGTACGGCTCGCGCACCAGCTTGCCGCGCTTGATGTTCATCAGAATGTTGCCGTGCGGCACCGGCTTCTCGCGCAGGAATCGGTGCGCGTGGCGAATACAGAACTCAGTAGCATCCAGCACCACCAGAACTTCGGTCGCCAAGGCTTCGGCCGTGGGCTTGCCAACCTCACGGCAAATCAGTTGAGCAACGGAGTCCCGGCGCTGGCTCAGCAGCCGCTGAAATTTGCGCAGAATGGCAATGCGATCGCGAACGGACATAGCCTGCCATCGCGGTTGAGCCGCTTTGGCACGCAGGAGCGCGTTGCGGACGTCCTCAGGCGAGGCGCATTGCAGCTCGGCCAGGACTTCGCCGGTGGCGGGATTGGTGCTGACGAGAGTTGCAGCGCTTGCGATTTTTGCGTCGGTTACCATGGTGTAGGCCCACTATTCAAGCGGTCGGGTGGAGCATCGCTTCAGCGGTGCATTGCGACAACCGAAAACTACCGGCTTTAGCCACTGAGGTCAAAACCCGTTTACCTCAGGCGCTAAAGCGCAATTCTTAATCGCTACGAAATTATGCACGCCTGAAGGCGCGCTCCACCCAGTCTGACCGTCAGTTTCTTTAATACTCCACGCTGACCAGATACAAACCGCAAGCGGCAGCCGTAGGTCCGGCGGCACTGCGATTGCGGGCTTCCAGGATGGTTGGCACGTCGCCGATGTGCAGCGAACCCTTGCCGACGAGCAGAAATGTTCCGATCAGATTGCGCACCATGTGGTGCAGAAATCCGTCGCCTCGCACAGTGTAGACCAATTCGTCCTTGGTGCGCGCCCACAACGAGGAGTGAATGGTGCGAACATTGTCCAGTTTTCCAGAATGGGAAGCGCTGTCGTCGTGCGCTATGTCTTCCATGCGCGCGCTCCGGTCCGGATCGGACGCGGCGAATGACGTGAAATCGTGCGTGCCGACCACCTGCTCGGAGGCGCGGATGACTGACTCTTCATCCATCGGATAAGGATCGTGGTGAACATATCGCGCCAGAAACGGCGGACAAATATCTCCGCGGTAAATCCGATAACGATAGGTCTTGGCCTTTGCCGAGTGCCGTGCGTGAAAGCCATCCCGCACAACCTCAACCGAATTCACCCGCACCGACGGCGGCAGCGCATCATTCAACGCGATGACGAGGTTCTTCTCCGGGATCGCACTTTCCAGCTGCACCGAAGCCACCTGCGCCAAGGCATGAACTCCGGCGTCAGTGCGTCCCGATCCTTGCGGCAGCACATCTTCTCCAGTGATCCGCTGCAGACAATCGGCGAGCGTACCTTGCACGGTGGGCACGCCCGGCTGGATCTGCCATCCGTGAAACTCCGAGCCGTCATAAGCCAGTGTGATTTTCAGATTGCGGCGCATAGTCTCTCAATATAGAGATTTCCCGACCAACCTGCTCGATCTGTTAAGCAGTGTAAAGCTATGTAAAGGGGCCACTTGTCGCAGTAAGGTGTCAGCTATACTAACGTTTTTGCCCCGTGATCCGGTGGTTCGCAGAACGAATCACCACCGAATCACCGAGGTCACGGAAAATTAATTTCCCAGAACACGCCGTGTTTTTCGTGCTTCCGTGGTGAACGTGTGAGTATGAGGTTGAGATTAATCTCCATCCCCTGCGACGGCACCTGAGATCGAATCTCCGCCGAAACGTCCAAATCTAAAGCTTTCCTAACTGGCGCGGAGTCGCGCTCATTGGGGCGCTTTCGGCGACAGCAAGATGCTGCAAAGGCAGTAGAACTCTTGGCGTTCTTCGAGGAGAAACGAAGCATGTTTGTTTCCAGTCCGACATCCAATCGTCTTGCTTCGCTCGCAACACGTATATATTCGCTGCTATTGATTTTCCTGCTCGCCAGCTTCAGCCGAGCACAGGATTCAACCCAGCAGCAAAACACGTCGCCGCCTGTGCAGCCCAGCGCTCCCTCAGCAAGCTCCGCGTCGCAGGCGGGCGCATCGGACTCCACTTCGTCTCCACAGCAGAATCAGGCGCAACCGGCGACAACACCGGCGCAGTTGAGTCAACAGGCTTCGACGCTGACCCCGCTGCCGCAGGCGCCGCAGCCGCAGCGCAACGCGCATCCCTATTCCGAGCAGGACTACACCCGCGGCCGCTGGCAGTGGCCCAATCCCTTCATCATCTATGCGCCGCGCGGAGTCGGTCCGCTGCGGGTGGAAAACTCGGCGCAGGTAGACCAGATTATCCGCGATGGCAAGATGTATTTGTCGATGAATGACGCGGTGGCGCTGGCGCTGGAGAACAATCTCGACATCGGCATTCAGCGCTACAACCTGTCGATTGCGGATACCGATATTCTGCGCACCTCGTCAGGCGCGGTAGCGCTGGGCGTCAACGCCGGCTTGCTGCAGGGAACGCCCGGCGGCACGACAGGCACCACCGCGGCCGGTGGCACGGGAACCTCGACTACGGGCGCAACCGGCACCGGTGTCGGCGGCACCTCGATCGGCATTGGCGGCGCCGGCGCGGGCGCGGCCGGTCTGGTCACCTCGACCCAGGGCGAAGGCCCGCCGCTCGACAACTACGATCCGGTCATCACCGGCATGGTTCAAATTGGACACTCGGTGACGCCGGAGTCCAACACAATCATCTCCGGCACCAATGAGTTGTACCAGAACACCACCACGGCAAATTTCAATTACACGCAAGGCTTTCCTACGGGAACGCTGCTGACCGCGGGCTTCGACAACACGCGTCTCTGGCAAAACTCCATTTACAACACCCTCAATCCCACGCTGACGCCGAGCTTTACCTTTCAGCTGCGGCAGCATCTGCTGCAGGGGTTCGGTTACGACCCCAACCTGCGCTATCTGCGCATCGCGCGCAACAACAAGCTGATCACCGAGATTACCTTTCGTGACCAGATCATTACCACGGTCTCGCAGATCGAGAACATTTACTGGGACCTGGTCAACGCCTACGAGAACGTGACCGTGCAGCAGCGGGCGCTGGATCTGGCGGAGAAGACGCTCTCCGACAACGAGAAGGAGGTTGCCCAGGGAACGATGGCGCCGCTCACCCTGGTGCAGTCGCAGAGCGCCGTGGCCACCGCCAAGCAGAACCTGATTGCCGCACAGGTGAACCTGGGACTGGAGCAGTTGCTGATGAAGAACGCGGTCACGCGCAATATGGCCGATCCCGTGATCGCGGTCGCGCCGGTGATTCCCACCGATACCCTCAACACCACCACGGAATACGAGGTGGGTACGGTAGACGACCTGGTAGCGCAGGCCATGAAGGACCGGCCGGAGATTGCGACCGCGCGTCTCACCCTTACCAACAATATCGTCACCAAGAAATCCCTGCGCAATGAACTGCTGCCGACGCTCGATTTGTACGCGTTCTATGGCGCCACCGCGCTGGCTGGACCGGTGAGTTCGTTGTGCACCGATCCCAGCCGTTGCATGCCGCCGGGATTCCCGACGAGCTACGCCGGCGCTTTCAACAACCTGTTCAACAGCAGCGCGCCGGATAAGGGCGTGGGCGTGAATCTCACCATCCCGCTACGCAACCGTCAGGTGCAGGCCGACCAGGTGCGCAACGATCTGGAATATCGCCAGTCGCAACTGGCGCTGTTGCAAACCGAAAACACCATCCAATTGCAGGTTCGCCAGGCGCAGTTTGCGCTGACCCAGAATTGGGTAGCGCTGCAGGCGGCAATTTCCGCGCGCGACTACGCGGCCGAAGCGCTCGACGCTGAAGAGAAGAAACTGCGCATGGGAGCTTCGACCAACACGCTGGTCTTGCAGGCATCGAGTAACCTGACCCAGGCCGAGTCCAACGTGCTGGCCGCCGCGACAAATTACGAGAAGTCCAAAGTGCAGCTGGATCTTTCCACGGCTGCGACGCTGGCCAAGCTCGGGATCGACATGACCGACGCCGAGTCGGGTAAGATCACCCATCCGCCGAATGTGCCGGGCCTGGTGCCGGCGAATGCGCCCAATCAACTCACGACGCCCCACATTGTGCCGCTCGGCCCAGGAGGTCCGGATATTCCGCAAATGGCGCCGCAGCCTGGCCAGCAGCCGCAAGGACAACCGCAGCCGCAACCTGCGCCTCCGCAGGCGCAAATGGAGGTGCTGCCGCAGTAGGGCAGTTCTAGAGGCAGTTTCGAGTTTCAAGTATGAGGTCGTCACGAGCGCCGGTTGTTGGCGCGAGGGATACCGCTGGCTTACGCCCACGGCTAAAACAAATGACGCCCTTCGGCTAATCGCTAATTGCTTCTGCCGTGACAGAAGTCATAGTCCGCGCCTCGCTCCTCCTCTACATTGCAGCTGTGGCGGCGATTCCGATCCCCGGATACCCGCCCGAGGAGATTGAGCATGTCGATTGAAGCTACGCAAACCGTTGGCGAACTCGCCACCGCTGTGCCTGGTGCAACTCGCGAATTCGAGAAGCTGGGTATCGATTACTGTTGCGGCGGCAGCCGCACCCTGGGCGAAGCTTGCGCCGAAGCCAAGATCACAGTCGAGCAGGCGCTATCCCGTCTGCAGGAGGGCCTCGCAGCCGCGCAGTCCAAGCCCGAGCGTGACTGGAAAAAACAACCCCTGGCTGACCTGGTCGCGCATATCAACAGCACCCACCATGTTTTCGTACGGCAGGAATGTCCCAGGATCGACCACCTGGCCGCCAAAGTCCTGGCTGCGCATGGCAAGAATCATCCTGAGCTATTGCAGGTGCAGAACCTGTTCAGCGCGCTGGCCAACGAGCTCAGCGTCCACCTGATGAAGGAAGAACAGATTCTGTTTCCCTATGTCATTCGACTGGAGGAAGCGATTCTTGCCGGCGAGCCTGCGCCTCCGGCAATGTTCGGCAGCGTGGTCAACCCGGTGCGCATGATGATGCAGGAGCACGACGGCGCCGGCGAGACGCTGAAGCAGCTGCGCGCGATCACCAAGGATTACGCGGTTCCCGCTGACACCTGCGCGAGCTACGCCGAACTCTGTAAGGCGCTCGCGGCCTTCGAAGCCGATCTCCATCAGCACATCCATCTGGAGAACAACATCCTGTTCCCGCGGGCGGTGGCGATGCAAGGCTGAAAGACAGTTTCGAGTTTCAAAACCGCTCGAGTTCCAGCTTCTCGTGGAAAATGCCCCGGCTCTAGCCAAACGAAGGCTGAACGGGGCAGCGATGAATTTGAAACTTGAAACTCGAAACTTTCTTCTTACCCGCTTTCCTGCTGCCTTCGCAGCCGTCGCGTCTCCGCCAGCAGCGCCATGCTGTGCATCAGGTTTTGCATGGTGACAATGCCCACCAATCGTTCGTGATCGACCACCGGAATCATGCTGAGCCCGCGCCCGCCAAGCTTGCGGAACGCCGACGCCAGCGAGTCCGAGCGCTGCGCGATCTCAAAGGCCCGTATCATCGCGGCCTGCACATAGCCGTTGCCGCTGCGGCGCAGCGCTTCCACAATGCGCTGCTTGCTGATTACGCCCACCATGTCGCTGCCGCGTACGACGGGGAAGTCGTCCTGCAAAGTGTGTACAGCTTTTTGCAGCGCGTCTTCCAGAGTGTCGGCGGGCGAAAGCGTGGAGAAGCCGGTCAGCATCACGTCTTCCATGCGCACGCTCTCCAGCACCGACTGGAAGACAACCGAGCGATCCTCGAGCTGCGCGCCAACGAACAAGAAAAAGCCAATAAGCATGAACCAGGGATTCCAGACGCCGACGAAGATCATGATCATGGCGAAGCCCTGCCCGATGGTAACGGCCAGCCGCGTGGCGCGCACGTACTCCATGCGCTCGGCGAAGAACGCGCGCAGGATGCGGCCGCCATCCATGGGATAAGCCGGCAGCAGATTGAAGCCGCCGAGAAAGACGTTGCCCCAGAACAACGCACGGGGCAGATTGCCGGCGTAAACAAAGGGGTGCGACCACAGCTTCACTTGCGGGAAGAACGCCAAGATCAAGGCGCCGGACGCCGCCGCAATAATCAGGTTGACCAGCGGTCCGGCCACGGATATGCGGATCTCGCGCGCGGGATTGCTGCGCTGCGCGGTGTCGTCCATCAGCGTGACGCCGCCAATGGGCAGCAGAATGATGGACCGCACCGTGACGCCGCTGCCGCGTGCCACCAGCGCGTGTCCCAGCTCATGCAACACGACGCAGCCGAAGATGATGCCGACCAGCGCCAAGCCGCGCGCTGCGCCACTGGCGCCCATGGTGACCGACTGCGTGAACCACACGAACGCCAGCAGGAACAGGAAGGTCAGGTGGATGCGGATGTCCACGCCAAACAAGCGTCCTGCCGGAATCGACCAACTTCTCATGCGTGACGAGAAATCCTCCAGCTACATTCTATACATTGGTAGAGCCAGCTTTCAGGCTGGCGTTCGCAAGCCGCTCACTTGGGACTTGTGCGGGCGAGATCGAACGATCTCACCCACCGCAACCAAGACCGCAGCGAGACGATAGACGCGGGCGTGAGGGCCCGCTCGACCACCATGCGCATCATCGCCGGCCAATATCGCAGCCGTCCGCTACGCTCTCTGCCTGGGTTGGACATCCGGCCCACCAGCGATCGCCTGCGCGAAACGCTGTTCGATGTGCTGGCTGCGGCGCGCAGCCTCGCCGACAGCGTCTGGCTCGATCTCTACGCGGGGACCGGCGCAGTCGGGATCGAGGCGCTCAGCCGCGGCGCGCGCGAGGTCTACTTCGTGGAATCGGCGAAGAAACATGCGCGGCTGTTGCGCGACAATCTCACGTCGCTGGAAATCACGCAGGGCTTCGAAGTACACGAGCGCGACATAACCAAGGCGCTGCAGTTGCTGGAGTCGACTGGCGTGGTCTGCGACGTCTGCTTTCTGGATCCGCCGTATCGCATGCGCGGCGAGTACGAGCGCACGCTCGGGTACCTGTCGCAATCGCGCCTGCTGCAGCCATCGACCATCGTCATCGCCGAGCACGAGAAGAAGTTCGATCCCGACGAGCGCTTCGGGGCGCTGCTGAAGTACCGCCGGCTGGATCAGGGCGACGCCGCGCTGAGCTTTTACAAGCTGGGATGAAAATCGTTGTCAGTTGCCGGTTGTCAAAATCGACAAATCCCATTCACCCAGGAAACGCGAATGAGAGCACACTCTCGAAGTGACCGATCAGCAAATCCCCAGGTCTCGAACCCCGCGAGACCTGGACCACCCGCCCCGGCCCCAGAATAGTATTGACATGGCTGCACGTCGTGGTACTGTTCCTATTGCAACTCACACAGGGCCTACCTTCCGAGCGTTATATGAGCAAGAAACTGATCGTTGGCTTGGGCCTTCTCTGCATTCTCGTGATCACGACTGGATCTTCCTGTAACAGGACGCCGTTCAACGGTGTGACCAAGACTGTGAACATTAACGGGGGCTGCCAGGTGTCTGCCCCTTCAGTCACGATTGGCAGGAAGGACCAGGTTAGCTGGACCGCAAACACGGAGACGAACACCATCCTCTTCCCGGCAAGCTCCGGCTCCCCGTTCACGAACATAACCGCTGGAACGCCCTATTCGATACCCCAGAACACGACCAAGAGTTCAGGTCCGGTTGCGGCTGCCGCGAGCGGCTCGTACAAATACACCGTTGCGGGCAATTCCGGGTGCTCGAACGATCCCATTGTGATCATTCACCCGTAAATCTAACCAGATTAGCTACCAGCCACTAGTGCCCGGAACTTGGTGTTGTTTTGCAGGGGGTCGAAGTCGGGCAGGTCGCGAATGCTCGGGCGGGAGAATCCTTCATCCACGGCTCTCTTGAGCCATGTCAGGCAGCGTTCAGTATCGCCGGCGTGCATATAGACGATGGCCGCGCGGAAGGCCACATCGGGATCCTTCGGAGCGAGCCTCAGCGCCTGCTGCAACTTCTTGAGCGCCTCGGCACGGTCACCAAGCATCGCGTAGTAGGTCGCGACGCCCGCCCAAGTGCTGGCGTCTCGCGGGTTTACGTCGAGCTTGGCTTGCGCCAGGGAGATCGCCCTGCGGTAGGCGGACGCGGCTTCCGATCGTC
>JASHXK010000266.1 GCA_030043575.1 Terriglobales bacterium | reverse complement strand
GGGCTATCTTGTCGCCGTCCCGCAGGTGCGGGACTCGGTTCTGCGTGCTGCGATTAGCGATGGCTTGACAGCGGCAGTTGCGGCTGACGTGCATCTGGTTTTCGGCCCGCGTTAAGCGGTCAGCATGAACTCGACATCGTGGTCATACTGCAGCGCGGGTAAAATGGCTCTTTGCCTATCGCTATTCTCCATTCGCTTTTCGCTTTTCGTCGGAGAACCGTGGGGAATCTCGCGAAATACCAAAAGCGAAGAGCCAAGAGCGAATGACGAAAAGCGATAAGCGATCCGCGCGTTGATCTTGTCCTCCCAGGTTCGTCTAAGATCTAGGCAACAACGGAATGGCCGGTACAATCTGTGCAAGAATCTGGTCACAGGAGTTTATGAAGCGGTTCGGAATCGTCTTTTTGTTGGACACCTTTTTGTTGAGCGCCCTGCTCTGCCTTCCGGCGGCGGCCGCGCCGCTGAGCAACAACGCCCGCACCGTCGTCCCGCAGGCGATACAGCAAATCATCTCGGTGGACTACAGCGCGCTGCGCGATTCGGCCACGGCACGCGCCCTGAGAGACCAGGTCATCCCAGACAACGTCAAGCAGTTCGAGTCGGCGCTGCGCGGCGCCGGCATCAATCCCGAGCGCGACGCCGAGCAGATTACGTTCGTGAGCTATCGTGGACCGAGGAACGTCCTTTACCACGTCGGCATTGCGCAAGGTCCCTTCCAGCAGAAGGATTTCCTGGCTAAGGCAAAAGCGAAGGGGATCAAGCCGCAGAAATATCTCTTGGCGGACATCTATCCGATGGGCGAGGGATTTCAGATGGTGTTTCTCGATCCCATCACCATATTGTTTGGCGAAACCGCGGCCATCAAAGGCGCGATTGACGTGCGCGATAACGGCGCCGCATCGCTGGCTGCGAACGATACCATCGACGATCTGATCACCAGCATCGACACCGCGCCAGTGTGGAGCGTGCTCGACCAACAAGGCACGCAGGCCATGGCGCGCTCCGCGCTGGGCCAGGCCGGCTCGCTGGCCAACTTCGACACCGTGAAGAAGCGCCTGCTGGCTTCCGACTACATCATGGATTTCAGCAACGGCGTAACCTTCGACCTGACGATCAAGACCTCCGACAACCTGAGCGCCGCGAGCCTCTCAGGGCTGATGAAGATCGGCATCCTCTACCGCCAGCTGAGTGGCTCCTCCAGCGAGAAGCAGGCGCTGGAGAACACCACCGTGAGCAGCTCCGACGACGTGGTGCAGATGCACTTTGCGACCGACGATCAAAAATTTCAGGCGTTGATGAAGTCGGATTTCTTCACTGCCGTGTCGCGATAGGCGTCGCGGAGCGACGGCGTTTTCAATTTCGCTTTGATAGGGCACGGCTTTAGCCGTGCCGCCACAAGCGCTTAGAACACCGCCTTTAGGCGCTGCGGGCATTTCTCTCAGCGGCTAAAGCAGCTTCCTGTCACCAGTTGCGGCACGCCTGAAGGCGTGCCCTTTCAAGGCGGGTGACAACAACTCTTTGCGATTGTCATGGCTGCCGGGTGCCCCACGTCTCGCGGTTTCGAGACGTGGGTATTCTCACGGTTCGCTCCCGGGTCTCGAACCCCGCGAGACCCAGGGCACCCTTTCAAACAACAAAATGAGCAGCTTACTGCACGGTCAGGACGATGGTCTGACTGTTCACCACCTGGCCCGAACTGTTGGTGGTGCTGGCGGTGATGTTGGCGGTGCCCGCTGCCATCGTGGTCGCCAGGCCGTTGCCGTTGGGTAGTCCGCTGGTGATGGTCGCCACGCTCGGGTTGGACGAAGTCCATGTCACCGCTTGGGTAAGATCGTTGGAGGCATCCCCATTGCCGTAGGCGTAGAACTGCAGAGCCGCCGGCGCTCCCGAGACGGTCGCCGTGCTTTGGGACACGGTGCTTCCCTCGGTCGTGTTGATGACCGCACGGTTCACGTCAGTCGCTGTCACGGTAACAGGGATCGTCGAGGTAAAGGTTTCGGTGCTGGCGCTGGTGCAGGTCTCGGTCAGGGTCAGGGGGCCGTTGCCATAAGTAACGGCAACGTGGCAACCCGTGCCGGGGATGGTTGCGGTGGTCGTGGCGGTGATGGTCACAGTGCCAGCCGAAACGCCCGTCACTAAGCCACCGGGCGAAGAGACGGTCGCCACTGTGGTGTCCGAGCTTGACCAGGTTGTCAAATCCTCGCCGAGCTTTTGCGTGCTGCCGTCCGAGTAAATGCCATACACGGCTAGCTGGGCCGTCTTGCCGGTCGCCATCGCGGCCGTAGCCGGACTGATATAGGCTGTGCTGACAGTAGGATGAGTGAAGAAGCCACCACCACAGCCCAGGAATGTAGACAGGAACAAGCCTACGGCTGCGGTCAGCAGCAGCCGCACGCGGACTCGCTTCCTTCGATGTCCACTCGCACCGGAGGAGAATTCACTACGGCTGCCGACAAAAGAACTTCCTGTTCCGGTAGAACCCATTTCTACTCCCGAGCTCACTTCACTCTTTCGCATTGTACTCCGCCCAGGTTCCATTCATATCGATCTCATATCGACCGGCGGAGGTTGTTCCGCTCGGCAGGACGAGAGTATTACGGGACCTGAATGTAAGCCGCGCTGAAGCGCCGCACCGCCCCAGCATAGCTTCCCGTATCGGGACTCAGGATCATCATCAGGCCGAGCGCGACTGGCGTTGACTTCACCGCTCCAGTTACGCAAAATTCATGCTAACGCGCGACAAACACAACAGATGAGATCGGCACGGATGCTATAATCGCCGCTTCGGCACTTACTGCGTCCCTGCCGCGCAGATCCAGTGCAGTTGGCAACAGAGCGCGCTCACATTTGGCGTGTGTCCAAGTCTCACATCCGGTGCCTTTCATCAGCCGTTCGGAGGCGAGGGGTCCGGTCCAGAATTTCAGGGTTAAAGGATTTTGATGACGCGTTTCATCTCTCTGCTGACACTGCTGTGTGTGCTGGCGGTGTCGGCATTCGCCTCCGCGGACAAGCAGGCCAAACAACTTTTCGAGAAGGGCAAACAGGCGGAAGCCCGCCAGGACTACATCGCGGCCTACAACTTTTACCAACAGGCCTACAAGCTCAAGCCCAGCGAACTGACCTATCGCACGGCCGCGGAATTTGTGCGTTTTCTGGCTGCGGCCACCTACGTACATCAGGGCCAGCTGCTGGTGACCGCCGGTAAATTGCAGGAGGCGCTGACCGACTTCGAGCAGGCGCTGGCCATCGATCCTTCCAGCTTCATCGCGCAGCAGATGATCAACAAGATTCACGAGATGCTGCAGAAGGCGCAGAATCCGAACCCTCCGCCCCAGGCAAGCCTTGAAAACGGCCTGGACAAACGCATGGAAGAGGCGACCGGGCCGGTGGAGCTGGCGCCCATCTCGCAGACCCCCATCACGCTGAAGCTGACCGAAGATTCCAAAACAGTTTATGAGACGATCGGCCGCCTGGCCGGGGTGAACGTTCTGTTCGATCCCGATTACACCTCGCGCCGGATCAAAGTCGACCTGAACGGCGTCACCCTGCAGGAGGCGCTGGAAATCACGGCGCTCGAGTCCAAGACCTTTTGGCGACCGGTCACGCCCAACACGATTTTCGTTGCCGCCGATACTGCGGCCAAGCGCAAAGAGCTGGAGCAGAGCGTTATCCGCACGTTCTACCTGAGCAATCTTTCCCAGCCCAACGAATTGCAGGACATGGTCAACATCCTGCGTACGCTGCTGGACACGCAGCGGCTGCAGCAGTTCCCCTCGCAGCAGGCGATCGTGGTGCGGGGCACGCCCGATCAGATTGCGATGGCAGGCAAGCTGATCGAAGATCTGGACAAGTCGAAGCCGGAAGTCGTGGTCGAAATTGCCATCATGCAGGTATCGCGCGACAAGATGCGCAACCTGGGCATCAATCCACCGACCAGCGTTTCGGTCGCTCTGCAGCAGTCCACCCCGACGACGACCTCAACCACGACCGTGACCGGCGCTGCGGGAAATACCGGGACGGCTTCCACGACCAGCGGCAGCACCACGGGACAGATCACCCTGAACACCCTGGGCACGCTCAATGCCACCAACTTTTCTGTCACGATTCCGCAGGCGACCGCGAACTTCCTGATGACCGACAACAGCAGCAAGCTGATTCAGCAGCCGGAGATTCGCGCCTCGGATGGACAGAAGGCCTCGCTGAAGATCGGTGAGCGCGTGCCGGTGGCGACGGGATCATTCCAGCCCGGTATCGGCGGCGTCGGCATCAACCCGCTGGTAAACACGCAATTCAACTACATCGACGTCGGCGTCAACATCGACATCACGCCGCGCGTACACGGCATCGACGATGTCACGCTGAAGCTGGCGCTGGACATCTCCGACGTCGACTCCTACCAGAACATCGGCGGCATTATGCAGCCGGTCATCGGACAGCGCAAGATGGAAGCCGAGATCCGCATGAAGGAAGGCGAAGTCAATATCCTGGGCGGCATCATGGAAGAGACTACGACCTATTCGCTGTCGGGCATTCCAGGACTGGCTTCGATTCCGCTGTTCAAATATCTCTTCGCCGAAGAAACCAAAGAAGTACAGGACAACGAGATCGTCTTCATCCTGATTCCGCACATCGTGCGCGCACAGGAGATCAGCCCAGGCAATACGCGTGCGATCGACGTCGGCACGGCCAATACCATCGTGCTGCGGCGCGACAACACCCAGCCGAACAACAGCAATGGTAACGGAAACGGCCAGCCGCAAGGCGCAAACGGCAACGGCAGCGGACCGGGAGCGACGAACAATTCCATACCGCCGCGGCCGGCTGCGACGCAGCCGATGTCAGGCATGACTCCGCCGCCAACGGTGCAGCCGACAGCGGCCAGCGCGCCGATGGGCAGCGCCATCGTCAGCTTCGATCCCCCGAGCCTGGACCAGGCCGTGGGTTCGACCTTCACCGTGAACGTGAATCTTGCGAACGGGCAGAACGTCGCCGCGGTGCCGCTGCAGATCACGTATAACCCGCGCGTGCTGCAGGTGCTGAATGTCTCGAATGGAACGCTGCTGTCACAGGACGGACAGGCGCCGAGCCTAGTGAACCGCGACGACAGCATGACGGGCATCCTTACGGTCACTGCCGAGCGGCCGCCGCAATCGCCCGGCATTTCCGGCGACGGCTCGGTGTTTACCTTGACATTCCAGGCGCGAGCTCCGGGGCAGTCGACGCTGAGCATCAATCGTGCCAGCATCAAGAATCCCGCCGGACAAACGACCCAGGCCGGCGGCTCGCAGGCGATTGTTACGGTTCACTAGCGCGGGCGTCTAACTCTAAGATCGTTCTCCAGGATGGAGCGGGGCGAGTGCGCCAGGTCTTGCGTTGTTCAAGAGTTGTGGCGCCTGGCAGCGGTGACCGGACTCCACCTCATGAAGCTGTTATGCCCCGGGTGGAGCACGCCTTCAGGCGTGCATTAGAGCGAGGCGATAAGGTTGGCGCTTAAGCGCCTGAGGTAATGACTTCTTACCCCAGGGGCTAAAGCCGATTGATTACAAAGTGTTAACTTATGGCACCGCTGAAGCGGTGCTCCAGCCTGACAAAGTGCATTAGAATTACAGCAGTGGCCCTAGCCAATCCCAATCGCGCCCTTCTGGCTTCTGACACGACTTCCCGTAGGAGGCAGCGGTTTTTGTCGCGCCGCACGGCGGCACGTCTGCGCGGGTTCTCGCTGGTCGAACTGGTCGTCGCGATGACGCTCCTGATGATTCTGACCGCCGCGGCCACGCCGGTGGTGCGCGTCGTCATCCAGCGCAACAAGGAGCGCGAGCTGCGCCGCGATCTGTGGATGATGCGCGACGCCATTGATCGTTACAAGGACGCCGCCGACCGCGGCGCGTTTCAGTCGAAGCTCGACAGCCAGGGTTATCCGCCCGATCTCGACACCCTGGTGAAGGGCGTGGATGCCAATGGCAAGAAGATGCGCTTTCTGCGCCGTGTTCCCGTCGATCCCATGACCGGCAAGGACGAGTGGGGCATGCGCTCGATTCAGGATGACCCCGACTCCGATTCCTGGGGCGGAGGCAACGTCTTCGATGTCTATACTAAGTCCGAGGGCACCGGCCTCGACGGCACGAAATACAAAACGTGGTAGCGCGAATCACAAAACGTCTGGAGTCCCGGGCCCGTACCAAGGTTGCGCGGCGTCGCGCGGGGCAGCGCGGCTTCACGCTGATTGAGCTGATGGTGGTCATCACCATCATCGTCATTCTGCTGTCGCTCGCCATCCCGAACTACCAGAAGACCATCCTGCACGCCCAGGAGACGGTGCTGCGCGACGATCTCTACACCCTGCGCTCGCTGATCGACCAGTACACGCTGGACAAGCAGAAGGCGCCCACCGCGCTGGATGATCTGGTACAGGCCGGCTATCTCAAAGAGCTACCCAAGGATCCGTTCACCAACTCGCGCGAGAGCTGGGTCCCGGTCAGCGATGACAGCATCATGTCGCCCGATCAGACCGAGCCGGGCATCATCGACGTGCATAGCGGCAGCGAGCTGACCTCCAGCGAGGGCACCGCGTACAACACGTGGTGAGCTGGGCTTCGCCCAAGGATCGACGATCAGCCGGTCAAATATCCCCCAAAGGTCTCCCAAATCAATTTTCCGCGCTTAGAGTCGAGTATGCACGATTCCCGTTTTTGAGATAAATCCAGCTCTTACAACATGTTACCGATTTCGCCTGGCTTCGCAGTCACCGCCGTATACAGGCCGGACGGTGGGAAGACAGCAGTCCCTTTGGTGTTTAGGGTGAATTTCCCATTGCGTTTGTCGAGGAATTGTCCCACACTATGGCCACCCCGCCGATTGCTCCCTTTGCTAACGCTCTTGCAACAATGTGCCGAGGTAAGTGATGCGCAGTCTTTCGCGGGTTCGTACCCCGGTTCCCAATATCGACCGCTAACCCGAGAGGAACGTATGAAAGTACAGAAGTGTGTCGCCCTAGCAGGAGTATTGTTTTGTGCAATGAGTATGGTGGCGCAAGACATGTCGCCGGAAAAAACCCCGCCGCTGGATATGCCGCCGCAGGTAGAAACTGCAGCTCCGGCAGCCCCGGTTCCGCAGATTTATCATCCCCAAGGCAAGGTGATTATCCCTGCCAGCAGCATCGCGCGGCCTGAGGATGCCGGCCTTCGCGCCCATACCAACACCGTCATTTTCGTCCCGGAGGGCAAACCGTTGTCCTCCATCAACCCGGATTACACCTTCGCCGAGAACCCGGCCTCGCTGGGATGCGTCTACCAGGTCGGCCCGATCTATGCCGGATGCAATCCCGCGACTGGTGGGACCAATCATCCCTCGGGTGGCTGGGGCGCGATCGCGCTGGTCGATGCCTACGACAATCCCAACGCAGCCAACGACCTGAACGCGTTTATCGCCCACTTCGGTCTTCCTGCGGTGCTGTTCCGCAAGATCTACGCCAATACCAGCTACGGCACGCTGGGCGGCCTCACGGCCAGTTGCAGCGGAACGCCGGCCGGTAATCAGAGTTGGGGACTAGAAGAGGACCTGGACATTGAATATTCCCATGCCATGGCGCCGAGCGCCAAAATCCTCCTCATCGAAGCCTGCAGCAACTCCTACAACGACCTGTTCTTTGCCGAGCAGGTGGCCGGCATCGAGGTAACGAACCGCGGTGGCGGCGATGTTTCCAACAGTTGGGGCGGCGGTGAGTTCGCGGGTGAAGTGGGCTCGGGCGGAGACGACTTCTTCCGGGCTTACTGGAACAAGATCGTCTACTTCGCTTCGGCAGGCGACGACGGCTGGGGCGCGGCGTATCCTAGTTCCTCGCCTTGGGTCGTTTCCGCCGGAGGCACCACCATTAATCGTGATGGCTCCGCCAACTATGTCAGCGAGAGCTGCTGGTCGGATTCGGGCGGCGGCGTCAGCGCCTATGAAACCTGGCAGAACCCGCCAAGTATCGAAGACGGTCTGGGACCGTGGGCCAACTTCCAGTACAACCAGTTTGGCATGACCGCGCGGCAAACGCCCGACATCGCCTTTGACGCCGATCCCAACAGCGGCGCCTGGGTCTACGACAGCTACGGCTACGGCGGATGGCTGGTCGTAGGCGGTACCAGTCTGGCTTCTCCGTCCCTGGCGGGCATCGTCAACGGCGCCGCCAACAGGTTAAGCCAAGCCGTCAGCGGCGGCAATTACTCCACGGAAGAGGACAACCTGATTTACGATCAGCTCTTCGCGCAAACGGCCTACATCACCAACTTCTACGATGTGACCACCGGATCCAACGGCACCGGACACAATGCCGGCCCGGGCTACGACCAGTGCACCGGCGTCGGAACCCCGCGCGGATATCTAGGGAAGTAGGGTTGTAGTTGAAAGCGAGAAGTCTTTCGAGGCCCTGCACCAGCAGGGCCTTTTTCATCAGCGGATGACGTGAATGGGGATTCCCAACCGCAGGGTCTTCCAGCTTCGGTCGGCGGTGTAGACTGGCGCCTTCCGCGCGATGGCCAGCGCCAGACATGCGCGATCGCCCAGCGAGAGACCCAGAGCGCGCGTCAGCACCACCAGGCTTCCCGCAATCTTGGCCTGCTGGGCGGTGAATTCGGCAATCTCCTGAACCGGACTGGTCGCCGCTTGCCAGGCATCCTCCGGCGCGATGCCGGTCGATACCAGTTTGCTCTGCACCTCAGCCAGATTCACGGTGCTGGCAACCGCTTCGCCCAGAGACCGCAGCGGCAGTTTCCCGGCGCCGGGCTCGCTGTTCAGAATCGCCAGCAGGACTGACGCGTCCAGCACGGCCTTACTCACGATGCGCCGCCTTGCGCCGCTCGGCGATCAGCTCATCCACCAGCGATCGGCCGGGCTTCACGTGCCGCCGGACCAGCTGCCGGGCGCGCTCGATCCGATGCCGCATGGTGGTGATCCGAAGCTCATCGTCCTGGATGCGCAAAACCAGTTCTTCCCCGGGCATGATGCCGAGCGCCTCGCGCATCGCGGCAGGAATCACGATTCTGCCATTTTCTCCGATTCTGGCATAAACATCATTCATGGCAGAATTGTATCAAATGACATTTATTGCAAAGACGACAATCCTATGCCGCCTGACAAAAACTCTTGGTCTTACGGAATCGCCTGTGGGCGCTGCGCCATCAGCGCTTCGAAGCGCTTGTCGGTGCGCAGGGTGGCGAACTCCTTCTCGGTATAGACGTCGTTGATGTGCTTATACCCGTCTTCCATCGCCTTGCGCAGATACTCGAGCGAGTGATCGAAATCTCCCGCCTGCGCGTACATCTTGGCGACCAGGAAAGAAAACGCCGCGCGGTCATCCGGCGAAGTTGCCTGCGCCATGACGCCGGTCTTGGTGGCGCGGATGAAGATGTTGGGATCGAGCGCAAAGGCCTGGTGATATTCCTTGGCCGCGTCTGGGAAATCATGCTTGCCGAAGTACGATGACCCCATGTTGTAGTAGAAGACCGCGTCGTCGGAGCGCAGCACGATGGCCTTCTTGTAATAAACGATGGCCTTGTCGTACTTCCGCCTCATCTGCTCGACGTAGCCGCGATTGTTGTAGGCCGCGGGATCGTTCTTATCCAGCTTGATGGCGCGGTCAAAGCATTTGGCGGCCGGATCAGGACGTTGCAGCAACAGATAAGCCATCCCTTCCTTGTTCCATAACATGGTCGAGGGCTGCTTCTTCAGCGCAACATTGTAGTAATCGATGGAATCGAGGTAGCGCTTCTGCGCGCGCAATTCATCGCCCTGCTCTTCCAGCGTCGCCGCCGAGGCGCTGCCATCGGGAACCGGCGGCGGCGTCATTTGCGCCGGCGGCGAGGTTGTTTCCACTGCCGGTTGACTGGCTTGTTGTGCGACGCAGGTTAAAGTCACAAACCCAGCGAGCAGAAAAACCAGCCCGCAGTTGAGGAAGATGAACCGAGCAGATCGGAGATCAGCCATTGCCGGCTCCTTAGTTGTGCGGATGAAGAACCTTCCCTGCCTTGGGTCAGCGTCCTTGCTTTGGACGTTCGCCGGAATAAAACCGTACACCAGGCTAACGTTTTCTTTGGACGTAAACGGACGTTAGCCTGAATGCGACCCGAGCCCGAGGTTCACGTCCCTTGCTTTAGACATTAACCCTGGAAGGCACGAAGGCGGCGCGCTTCACCCACATCGTTCTGCCCAATAATAGACCTATTTTTGGTTAGGATTGTTCCCATTTTGTGGCGCACCCGTCCCGTTATTTTGCTCTTCGTCACTGCTGTCGCCTCGACCAAAGAGCCGACTGAAGAATCCGCGCTTCTTTTTCTTCGGCTGCTGGCCGTCGCCTTGTTCGACAGTAGTAATCTGACCAGGCGGAGTGCCTGCCGTCGACACAGGTCCATTGGTGTTGGCCGGCGGCGCCGCGGGCGGCGATCCCAATCCAAAGATCTTGGTGAAGAAACCGCGATGATCGCCGGTGCCCTGATCGCAGGTTTCCTTCGGCTCGGTTCCGGCGATGAAGGCGACCGTGTAGTCTTGCGGGCAGGACGGGGTCGCAATGAGGTTGGTGGCTTTGTCGAGTGTAACGTTGACCACGCCTGAGGGCGCGGGGAAATCCTTGGTGTTGGCGTATTGCGGTAGCTGGACCGCGCGCTTCATGAACTCCGCCCAGATGGGTGCAGCCGCTGCGCCGCCCGCCAGCTTGATGTCGGTGTAATCGTCGTTCCCCACCCACACGATGCACAGCAGGTTGGTTGTGTAGCCGGCAAACCACGCATCATGCGAGGTGCCGGTCTTGCCTGCGGCCGGCGCGGTGAATCCACGCGCACGCACGGGATATCCCGTGCCGTTGTTGACCACCGCTTCCATCATCGTGGTCATCACGTAGGCCACGCGCGGATCCAGCACGTCTTTCGACTCGCTCTGATAGTTATTCAGGATGTTGCCTTTGACATCACGCACCGACCTTACCATCAGCGGCGACATCCGCGTTCCGCCGTTGGCAAAGACCGTGTAAGCGCCCGCCATCTCCACTGGCGTAGCGCCGTAAGAACCGAGTGCGACCGATGGCGTTCCGCGCGCGCTGGTAATGCCGGCGGCTCTGGCCAGGGCCGCCACTTTGTCGAAGCCCACTTCCTCGCCCAGCCGCACCGTTGCATTGTTCAGCGATTCGGCCAAGGCATAGCGCGCCGTCACTTCACCGTGAAAAGTCTCGTGATAGTTCCTCGGTTCGTAGACATCGTCGCCGTTGTTGATGGCAATACTCACTTGCGAATCGTCAATCAAACTCGCCGGCGTAAACACGCCGCTGTCCTCGGTCACCACGCCGGTATTGGGATCGGCGGAAGCCGCCGTCAGCGACTGCCCGGTCACCGCGGTATTGATCGCGGTCGCGTAAACAAACGGCTTGAAGATCGATCCCGTGGGGCGCTTGGCGAGCGCGTGATTGAGCTGGCTCATGCCGTAGTTTCTACCGCCGACCAGCGCCAGCACTTCGCCGGTATGCGGATCGAGCGCCACCAGCGCCACCTGCGGCATCGGGCCGTTGTCGACCTTCACTTCCTTCACCGCATCCTTTCCGGTACCGATTCTGGTCACGTGCGTGCGCCGCTTCGTCACCTGCTCGTCGACCAGCGCCATGCCAATGGCCACCGCCTCAGCCGCCGCGCGCTGCAACTCAGGGTCGATGGTGGTGTAGATGCGCAGCGCGTGATTGTTCAGCTCCTCTTCGTTGAATTGCGGCGCGAGCTGGTCCTTGACCAGGTCAACAAAGTAGGGAGCGTCACTGGCCTCCACATTCGGCGTCGCCAGCTGCAGCGGCATGGCCTTCGCGCGCTCGGCTTCGTCGCGCGTGATCGCGCCGGTGTCGACCATCGAATCCAGCACCAGGTTGCGCCGCTCCAGCGCGCGCTTGGGATGCTGATAGGGCGAGAGATAATTCGGCCGCTGAATCATGCCGGCCAGCAGAGCTGCTTCCGGCAGCGTCAGGTTCTTGACGTCCTTGTTGAAGTAGGCATGCGCCGCTTCGCCGAATCCGTTGATGGTGAATGAGCCGCGCTGTCCGAGATACACCTGGTTGGCGTACATCTCGAAGATGCGCTGCTTGGAGAACTTTTGTTCCAGCTCGATGGCGATCATCATCTCCATCAGCTTGCGTTTCAGCGTCTTCTCCGGGGTGAGGAAGAACCCGCGCGAGAGCTGCATGGTGATGGTCGAGCCGCCCTGCCCGTGGCGGCCTTCGCGCACATCCACCAGCGCCGCCTCGAACAGCCGGTAGAAATTGATGCCGTTGTGCTCAAAGAAGCGCCGGTCTTCGATGGCCAGCGTCGCATTCACCATGACCGGCGGGATGTCCTGGAATTTGATCAGCTCGCGTTTGGAGCGATCCTGGCCCTCGAAGAGCGCCGTCACCAGCTGTGGCTCGAGTTCATAGCCTTCCAGTTGCTGCCCGCCGCCGGCTTCGGTAATCGACGCCACCTTGCCCGCACGCAAATGAATCACCGCGCTGTCGGAGCCGTGAAATGATTGCGGGCCGGGTGTGATCTGCACCCCGTCACCTACGAAGGAATAACGGCCAATCGGCGAAGAGCCGCCCTCGCTGTAGCCGGCGCGGCGCAGTTCAGCTGCGACTTCGTTTGCGTCCAGCTTCTCGCCAACGAAAACCGTGCGCGGCCGGGCGTAGATCTTGGCTGCGTTCGTGAAGATCCCTCCCGCCATACGGCGGTCGACCACGCGCTCGTACTTCAGGTAGTAGTACGAGAAAACGCACGCGAAGATGATGCAGATCAGCAAAAACGCGGCGGAGAGGATCTTGACCAGGGGATCTTTGAACGAGAAGTGCCGAACCCGCAGCGGCCGGGCAGGCGAACGGCGCCTGGGCTGAGGCGCCCGCGCCGCCGGCTTTCCATCAGGTACTTTGACTTTGATTGCCACGTTATGAATACGCAGAGGGTGCCCCAAGTCTCGCGCTTTTCGAGAAATGGGCAGCACAACCGGCTCGGTCACCCGCCAGCGCAAAAATAGCGCTCGCTGGGGCCCGGGGAATCAGGTCTTCAGGATCAGACGGCAAAGCCGAGCTTCTGGTTATCTTGAGATGCCATCGAAGATGCCATCTTAGATGCCGTTGCCTGAGAAAATCCCTGCACCTCGGGCTGGCTGGCACGTAACAGCCCGGACGCAACCGCAGCGCACGGACTGCGATAAGCATCGAACGCCAAAGCAGACTTTATTGTAAAGCAGGGCGTCCGCCGGAAGTAAGCGAGTTATGGTTAACCAATCGAAGCTGGCGCTTCGCGAGTTACGTCTTCACCGCCGTGCTGGCGCTGGCGATGCATTGCCACTTGCCATTTCTCAGCCAGGTATCGAGCCAGCGCTCGTGCTCATCGACCATCTTTCCGTCAGCCAGAGTACCTTTGCCCTGCCATGCCCCGGTGGCGATCGCCATGTTCCCGTGCACCATCACCTTCACATCGCTGACCTCGTTGATCTCCCATTTGTCGCTCTTGGTTCGGGCAAGGATGCTGGACTTGCTTTGCATGCTGCCATCGGCGTCCATGCCAACAAAGATGTCAGCCAGCAACACCGCGATCCTGGCGGGATCGTTCGCCTTCGCGGCCGCGGCCCACTGCTCCTCCATCTGCGTGATCGTCGAAGCAATATCGCCGCTTGAGAAACTCTTGGTCTTCATCTGCGCCATCGTGGTAACCCTCCAAACATTTGAGAATAGCAGGCTTGATGCGCACCGGCGCTCCTCGGGAGCAAATCACACTCCCCCGGGTTTCACCAATTGTTGGGATTTAAGTCACAGAACAGGGGCGCCTGGACAAAAGAATGCCCCACCCTGATCGCCAGGTTTGGCGACAGGGTGAGGCGCTGGTCGTTTATCTCCGTCGTCCTCCATTTTGGTTGGTCAGGGTCACAACGGTTCCATCGAGCTTGGTGATATTGATGGTGAAGGGCTCGTCATAGGAGTTGGCGCGATCGTTCAGCACGCTCAGCCCCACCTGCTCACCCAGCAGCATCGAGTAGTAGCTGGAGCTGCGGAAGTGAATGCCGGCGTGGATGCCGTGGCCAATGGTGATGTTCCACGCGAGCTTGGACAGCTCGCCGTTGACGGTTAGTTCGTCGCGATCGGAGCCGGTATACACCTCGAGCGAAAGACCATCCTCGCTGGGCACATACACGTCTCTGCCGGCGGCTTGCAGCAGCGGCCTGATCCGCTGGGTGCCGTCGAAGAAGAACTTGATCGCGGTAATGCAGGCGCCGCCCACGGTACCGTGTCCGGTCGGGTAGCAGGGATGCGACGGTGCGCCCTCAGGGAAGGCCTGGGGCAGCAGGTAGCTGCCGTACTGCGAGTAGATGATCGGCAGGACGGCTGAGTTAAGCAGGTCATGGTGCAGCGCCAGCGCGGCCTGCGGCATAGGCCTCTGGTTGGTCATGAGGGCCTGCAACAGTGCTCCGATCTCTTCCGGGCGCTGCCGCAGATTGACGATCCACTTGTGGAACCACGCCGCCTTCAACGCCCGGGTGGCCATCTCGGGAATCGTCCCCACAGCGTCCACCGGACCGGCTTGGGAGCTTGCGCTGCCAAAGGTGCCGAAACCGTGTTCGCTGAGCGAGCCGATATATGGATTGCCCGGGTTGATCGGAGCACCGATACCCGCCAGCACCAGCCCGGCGATGAAGTAGGCCTGATGGAGCGCGTCCACGTGGGTGTAAGCCGACAAGTCCCGGCCCATGCGAACGAAACGGTAGGTGGGATCGAACGACAGGCTGGCCGACGGCGGGAAGCCGCTTTCCACGGTCAGGTACTCGGTGGGATTGCTCAGGAAGTCAGAGCCGCCATCGCCCACCGAAAGGAACCTCTGATACATCTGCCCGAGCGGCTGCACGCCCAGCATGGTCGGCTGCAGCATGAACTGCGAGACGTACGGACCGGCCAACGCTCCGTCATTGGAGTTGATCATGCCGCGGAACAGGTTCTGCGGCGTGATCGGGTACGGGTACTCGCTGCCCCGGCTGCGCACGTAGGACAAATTGTTCAGGTCAGCGCAAGCCTGAGCTACCAGGTTGCTCGACCCATAATCGGTGAAGTTGACATCGCGAATCAGCGCGGCCCAGTAATGCTCGACCTCTTCCGCCGCGTTTTGCGCGCTGGCCACCGACGGCGCTGGGGGAATGTTGGTTGCGTGCGAATCCAATCCTTCCAGGTCAAACGCCAATGAGCCCATCGGGCCGTTGAGCGTACCGGTGAAGCCTGCCCCACCGGGATTTCCTACCTGGATGTTTTGGAAGTCCTGGAAGCGACCGGTTTGAAGAGCATAGGTGAGGCTTTGCCAGGCAGCAGGACTCACGATGCCGAGATAGGGATGCGGCAGGCACTTGCTCCAGCTTCCGCTGAAGTCTGAGAAGCGGCGCGCGTCGCCGTTGTCGGGCAGTTCGCCGATGTCGATGTACTCGTTCTCGGCGGTGTTTTCACGGTACAAGTAGCTGGAGTTGGCCCGTCGCCGGGAGTTATAGGACACGACCGAAGCTTCGGCTTCGCCCTGTTTGCCGCTGATCAGCGGCTCCAGGGGTACAGCAGCGAGCGCGACGGCCGCGGCGCTGCCGACTCCCATTCTCTTAAAGAAAGATCGCCGGCTGGTCTCCGACGGTGTTGGTGTGTGGTTGTTCTTTTCCTGATGGCAACTGCTCTCGTCGCCATCAGGGCGCATGACAGCGTCGTTTCGTTCCTCGGAACGATCCATGCAAGTGCTCCCTTCATTTCCCTGCGCGAATAAGGACGGCGGGGAGACTGATCGATGTTGTGGAAAGGTTTTGGGCCCGCAATCCTCCTGCTGCAAGCTTCGAGAAATGTGCGACAACCCGCGAAGTAGGCGATACCTGACTGTTACATCAAGCCAATATCAAGCCATTAAGAAGACCGTGGGTGAGAGTATTACCAAAAGTCACGTACCGCAGAATCGCACTCTAACAACGGGTTGCAAGAATTCGCGTATTGTGTCGGCAAAGCCGGATGGATGTCAAGAAGAATTTGCCGGCATCGGCTGGCGCCAGCATCGCCCGCCTTCCCGTCACACCTGCCGGCCGCACTCGTGGACCACGGCCAAAAATTAAAGCGGACGAGTGCCCCCGATTGGTGTATAGTGCCGTGATCCTATACACGGCAAGTCTGAAACTTGGCTTTAAACAATCACGGGAGGAAGTTCATGTCGAACGTTGGAACATTTCTGAGTCCTTCGCGCGGGCTCAGCCGGGCGGCGAGCACTGTTTCGCTGGTATTAGCGGTCGTAATAGGGACCCTGGTTTCAACCGGTGCAGCCCACGCGCAAAGCTTCCAGCTCCTTCACACCTTCACCGGACCTGACGGCGCCAGACCCACCGCCGGGTTGACCCTCGACGCCGTCGGCAAGCTTTACGGCACGGTGCGTACCGGCCACTCGGGCAGCAACTGGGGCGGCGCGTTTCAGATGCGTCGCGCGGGCACGGGTTGGATCTTTGACACGCTGCACATCTTCGACGGGCAAATTTCGTCGCGCGTCGTCTTCGGCCCGGAAGGCCTGCTCTACGGTAGCAGCCCGAATAACATCGCGGGCCTCCCCTACGGCTATCTTTATAGCCTGGCGCCGGCACTTAACGCCTGCGTAACCGCGATCTGCTACTGGAACGAAAACACGATTTATGGTTTCGGCGGCGGCACCGACGGTGGTACGCCGCGCTATGGCGACCTCATCTTCGACTCGTCCGGCAATATGTACGGCACGGCTTCGCTGGGCGGCGCCAACGGGGATGGAGTCGTCTTTAAGGCCACTGGTCCTGGCGACAACTGGACCGAGGTGCCAATCTACGCCTTCGCCGGCTCGCCCGACGGCGCCACACCCTATAACGGTCTGGTCTTCGATAACGCGGGCAACCTGTACGGCACGACCTTTGAGGGCGGCACCTCCGGAACCGGCACCATCTTTGAACTGTCGCCGTCAAACGGCGGATGGACCGAGCAAGTCATCTACAACTTCACGGGCGAAAACGATGGAGGCTATCCCATCGCCGGGCTGATCTTCGATAACGCCGGCAACCTCTATGGCGCTACCAGCGAAAACGGCAGCGGGGGCGGCGGAACGGTGTTCCAGCTTGCACCCAACGGCAGCAGCTGGACCTTCAATCTGCTTTACAGCTTCAGCGGCGTAGGTGAGTGCGGACCGTGGGCATCGCTCAATTTCGACAGTCAGGGTAATCTCTGGGGCACGACTGGGTGCGACGGTGCCAACAGCGACGGAAACGTCTTTGAACTGACCGCCGGCACTTGGACGTACAGCTCGATCTACGACTTCACCGGAGGCAATGACGGATCGGATCCTATTGCCAGGCCAGTTTTCGATTCGGCGGGGAACGTGTACGGCACGACCTCCAACGGCGGCCAAAACGGCATTGGTACAGTCTGGGAGATCACCAATCCGTAGTTCGGCGCTTGCTTTGAGCTTCTCTAACCCTTGAACGCTCCGGCCAGGCTCCTTGCACTGGTCCGGAGCGTTTATTGCTTGCTCAGGTGTACTTAGGCCTGACATGCCATCAACTATGTGCAGGAGGATCGTCATGACAAGCCGAGCACGCCTAAAGTTTCGCGTATCGCTTCCCGTCTTCACGCTCGTGATTTCTTGTGCGCTAGCTGTCGCACCGCCGTCAACCCGGGCGCAGACCTTCCAGGTTCTACATAACTTCACCGGCGGAGCCGACGGCGGCGGGCCGATGGCGGGTGTCACGCTTGACGCCGGGGGCAACCTGTACGGCACGACACAGGCTGGTGGCTACACCGGGGGCTCGTGTTCACGTTACGGGTGCGGCGTCGTCTACCGGCTGAAGCACGTTGGCTCGGACTGGACTCTAACCCCGCTGTATAGCTTCCACGACAACGACGGCAATGTTCCGGTGGCTCGGGTGGTCTTCGGTCCTGACGGCTCGCTCTTTGGAACAACTTACCAGGGCGGCGATGAGGAGAACGGGGTGGTCTTCAACCTGCGTCCGGCGTCCACCGTGTGTAAAGAGGTGCTTTGCCCTTGGACGGAGACCGTCATTCACTACTTCACCAACAATCCTGACGGATGTCTCCCCGGTTTGGGCGATCTCACCTTCGACAGCGCGGGCAACATCTACGGCACCACCGAGGACTGCGGTGAGATCGCCGGCATTGAGTATAACGGCACGGTTTTTGAACTTACCCCGTCGTCTGGAGGCTGGCAGGAAAGCATCCTGTACCGAATCGATGAGCAGGGAGTTGGCGAATATCCGTTGAACAGCGCAATTCTTGACAGTCAGGGAAACCTGTATACCACCACCGAGTACAGCGATGCGCCCCCGCCGAACGAGTGGGGTACGGTGATCCAATTGGTGAATTCATTCGGCTGGACCGGAAGCGATATTCACGTCTTTACCGGTGGTCCGTCCGATGGCAATACGGTATATGGAGGTTTGGTTTTCGATCAGGCCGGCAATCTCTATGGAGACACCTTCCTCGGTGGCGAGAATAACGGCGGAACAGTGTTTGCAATGAGTCCCTCCAACGGCGGTTGGACATTCAACGTAATCTACAGCTTCACCGGAAGCGGTCCCTGGGCAAGCCTGACCATCGACGCCGCAGGCAATCTCTACGGCACTTCAACCGGCAGCGGTGCCTATGGATACGGCAACGTCTTCAAGCTAACGCCTTCTAACGGCGGCTGGACGTATACTTCGCTCCACGACTTTACCGGTGGCAGCGACGGTAAACTTCCAGTCAGTGTCGTGAGTATCGACGGCAATGGCAATCTGTACGGCACCACATCCGAGGGCGGCGCTGACGGCAAAGGAGTGGTCTGGGAGATCACGCCCTAGTCCGCCTGCCAATTCTTTCGGTTTGCATCCAGATCGAGATTACTTCGCAGTTTCCGACTTCGGAGCGGCTGCCGGTGCAGCTGATGCTGCCTGCTGCGCTGGTGCCGCCGGAGGCTGATTCGCCGCCTTGGCGCCGCCTCGCTGCGCTTCTTTCTCTTTCTTCAGCTGATCCGCTTCCGCGTCGGTGATGTAGCGGAACATCTGCACCCGGCCGGGATACTGCTCCGAGGTGAAGATGCGATTGTTCTTGTCGATGTAAACGCCGTCGAGCGAGGAAAACTGTCCCAGATTACTGCCGTGCCCGCCGACCAGTCCCAGCAACTCCCCGTCTCTATTGAACGCCTGCAGCAGATCCAGCATGGGATCGGCAACCCAGATGTGTCCGTCGCTGTCGACCGCAATGCCTTTAGGATGCGAGAAGCAGCCCGGACCATCGCAGTGTTTGCCGAACTGACTGATGAAGTTTCCGTCGGCATCGAAGATCTCGACGCGGTAGTTCATGGTATCGGTCACATAGACGTTGTTGTCGCTGTCGAGCGCAACAAAAGTGGGCAGCGAGAAGTTGCCCGGCGTGTTCAGCTCGTGTTTCTTGCCGCCGGTGCCGATGCGGCGCTTCTCCTTCAAGCTGTCGGCGTCATAGACCACGACCTGGTCGGCCTGCGTGTCGACCACGTAGAGCTGCCGATTTTCCGTGTCCACGGCCACCCCCACCGGATCAATGAGACCCTCGCGAATCTGGTCGACGACTTTGTGGCTCTTATCGAAGACCAGCACCCGTTTCATCTTGCCATCGGTGACGAATAGCCGGTCATCGTCGTCGAATGCAACCCCGTTGATCCATGCGAAGCTGGCGTCGCGGCCGTTGGCGATGAGCGTCGTGTCCTTGGTTTCGGTGTTGAAGACGAAGATCGCGCCGACTTTTTGATCGGCCACGAACAGATCGCCTTTGGAATTTACCGCCATTCCGTAAGGCGCCAACAGTTGGAACGGCAGCGGCTTCAGATGCTGCTTGTTGTTCGGATCCTGAACCCCCGCCAGCCGGTCCATCCACGACGACTTCACCTTCGGTTGTTGCGCGGCAGGCGTGTAGTCGAGCGGCACGCCGGCAAAGTAATTGGTGTAGCGAACGCGCGGGATGTTGGGCGGCTCCGGCCACACCAGTTTGCTGGTATCGATCTGCGGCTTGGCTGGCGCAGCGGGCTGCGCCGCGCTGTCCGACTGCGCCGGCTTCTTCTTGGTTCCGGCTTGCCCGCTGGTGGGGAACAGCGAAGCCAGAATCAGCGCTGCTACCGTCAGGGCCCGGTCGAGTCGAATCCAATTGCGTCGAAGTTTTCTTATCATTGCTATCTCCTACTTCAGCGCCAGCCGGTTCTTATGGCAGGTGTCGCAAAACTGCATATTGTTCGCCTGATCCTTCACCAGCATCCCAGGCTGCGCAGAGGAATGGGGCTGATGGCACGTCATGCAATCCATATGGGTCTTAACTTTTGTAATGTCCGACGGATCCATCACGTCCTGCACCGGATGTCCGATCATCGGATGTCCCAGCCCGTACTTGATCGGCAGGACAATGACCTTGTTCTTTACGTAGTAATCCTCCGGCAGCTTGACCTTGCCGTTGAAGATGGTGATCACGTGTTCGCTCTCAAGCTTCTGCGGCTTCGAATCCGGGCCGTGACACTCGAGGCACAGCGCATTGCCGCTGGCGCGCAACAGGTGCGCGTTGTCGCTGCCGTGCGGCTCGTGGCAGGTCGCACAACCCAGCCCAAATGCCGGCTGATGCAGATGCGCTTTCTTGAATTGCTCCGCCTGATCGCTGTGGCATGTCAGACAGGCGTTGACCGGATCGGGCTGAATGAAGCCCGGCGTCTTGCCGGCATGTGGATTGTGGCAGGCGACGCAATCGCCTTGCGCGCCCGGATGCTGCACCTTGGCTTTGTCGATCTGCTCGGCTTTGTCGCTGTGGCAGCTCACGCACAGCGCCTTTGAATCGGCCTGCGTCAGAACCACTTTGCCGTTAGCCGCAGGCTTGTGGCAGCTGTCGCAGCTTCCCATCGCGAACGGCGGATGCGCGAACGCCTGCATGAGCTTGGGTGAGTTCGACTGATGCGGATCGTGACACTGCACGCAGTTCGATGTTGCGAACGGCTGACCCTGGTGGGCCTTGATCAGCGCGGCATCCTTGGCATCGTGGCAATCGAGACAAAGCGCGGGACTGGCTTTCGTGAGGTGGAAGTCAAACTCTTCTTTGCCGCGCTCACCCGTCTTGTGCGTTACGTGGCAGGTATCGCAGCCCATGTCGAGCGCCGCGTGGCGGCTGCCTTTTTCCGGAACGGTGACTCCTTGTGTGTGGCACGTCAGGCAGAGGTTCGCGTCCTTGTCGCCGGAGGTCGGCTTGAGCAGTTGAAACTTGTTGTCGGAGGTGTGCGGGTCGTGGCACTTGACGCAATCGCGCACTGCCGGCGGATGGACCTTGCCCTTCAGATCGGCGGCGTTGTGGTCGGCGTGGCACGTGAGGCACAGCGCTTGTGTCGTGGTGGTCGTCAGCTTGACGCGCGTGACGTCTTTATTCACCCGGATTTCGTGACAACTGGTACAGCCCATCGCAATCGCGGAATGGGTGAACTTGCCTTTGGCTTTGTCTGCGTGACACTCGGCGCACTTCTCCGGGGGAGTGTTCTTGTCGAGCGGCACAGGATGGACGCCGGCAAAAGCGAGGCTCGCGCCGGCGAAAATGGTCCACCCCACAAGGAACCGCACTACTCTGCTCACAACCTACCTCCAACCCTTACGTGGGTATGTGCACCCCGAATGCCGAAGCCGGCGTGG
>JASHXK010000265.1 GCA_030043575.1 Terriglobales bacterium | reverse complement strand
CCTATCAGGTCGCGGCTGCCACTACGACTGCCAGCAGCAATTGCGCAGCGGGTGCTCCCCAAATCACGGATGCCTGGGAAGGCCGGCGACTGGGCTCTTATCAGTTGCTGCATGAGATCGGCCTTGGAGGCATGGCCGCGGTTTATCTGGCAGTACGAGCAGACGATCAGTATCGCAAGTATGTCGCCATTAAGCTGATCGATCGCGCCTTGGTTTCTGACGAAGTCGTACATCGTTTTCGTAATGAGCGCCAAACTCTAGCCCTGCTCGATCATCCCAACATCGTCAAGCTGCTCGACGGAGGAACCACCGCCGACGGCCTGCTCTACCTGGTAATGGATTACGTCGAGGGCACGCCTATAGACGCCTATTGCGATGCGCACCGTCTGACTATCGAAGAACGCTTGCAACTTTTCCGCAAGGTGTGCAGTGCGGTGCAGTACGCCCATCAGAACCTGGTGATACACCGCGACCTCAAGCCCGCCAACATTCTCGTCGGGGCCGACGGCACGCCGAAGCTGCTGGACTTTGGCATCGCCAAGCTGCTTAATCCTGAATTCTTGGCCGAGGCCAGCATGACCCGTGCCGCGCTTCATCCCATGACGCCGGAGTATGCCAGCCCTGAGCAGTTCCGCGGCGAGCCGATTACTACCGCAACCGATGTGTATTCCGTGGGAGTTGTGCTATACGAGCTTCTGACCGGCTCTTTGCCTTATCGCACGCAACACTCGACTGTTGCGGAGTTGGGACGCGCAATCTGCACGGAGGAACCGACACGTCCCAGCACGCTCGTTCGCGACGCGGAGCAACAGAAGTCGCAGGAAGCTTCCGCATCGACGACGGCCGGTGGATCAGATTCCGTCAGCATAGCACGCGGCGAAACCACGCTGGACAACTTGGGGCAACGGCTCTCCGGAGATCTGGACAACATACTGCTGATGGCGCTGCGCAAAGAGCCGCAGCGGCGTTATTTATCGGCAGAACAGTTCTCGGAGGACCTACGCCGGCACCTGGAGGGTCTGCCTGTCATCGCGCGCCGACCTACGCTTGGCTACCGGGCAGGAAAATTCTTGCGGCGTAATCGCGCGCCAGTAGCCGCTGCCATTGTAATTGTCGCAGTCCTTATTGGCGCGGTCATCGTTACGGCCTATGAAGCGCGGGTAGCCAGCCGCGAGCGTGCAGTCGCTGAGCGGCGTTTCAACGACGTTCGCCAATTGGCCGATTCCTTCCTGTTTGATTTTGACGGCGCCATCAAGAACCTGCGCGGCAGCACACCCGCGCGCAAGCTGGTCGTGACCGAGGCTCTGCAATACCTCAATCGTCTGACGGCCGAGAGCCGTGGTGATCCTTCTCTGCAAAAAGATCTGGCGAAAGCCTACATTCGAGTTGGCGATATTCAGGGCAATCCCTACATGGCGAACCTGGGCGATCTGCGCGGCGCAATGGACAGCTACCGCAAGGCGCAAGGCATCGCGCTGACTTTATCACGTGCCGAACCAGGCGACGCCGACGCCTCCTACTTACTTGCCAGAAGCTACTCCCATATTGCAACGGTGGAATTGTTCTTGGGCAATCCGAGAGAGGCAGTGGACAACCTGCAACAAGCGGCCATGCTTTTGGAGCCGCTCGTCTATTCGAGGGGAGCCGATGCTGATGTCAAAGTACAACTCGTCGATACTTACACCAGCCTTGGTGATGCCTATGGACACGGCAGTGTAGTCAACCTCGCCCAGCCCGAGATGTCTCTGGAGTACTTCCGCAAAGCGCTGTCATTGGCGGAGAGCACTTTGAGCGCCGATCCCACGAATCAGGCGGTGCAGCGGCGCATTGCCATTGCCGAGTCGAAGATCGGCGACGTGTTGCTGGGTCAGCATGATCTGAATGCCGCGGTGAAGCATCACCGCAAGTCACTGGCCGAGTTTGCCTCTATTGCCTCCCGCAATGCTGCGAACGCGGTGGCTCAGCGAGAGCTGTCCGTTGCCCAGGGTCGCTTGGCCGCGAGCCTGTGGCAGGGCGGCGACCGCGGTGAGTCGCTGGACCTGCGACGCAAAGCCTTGGCTATCTCACAGGATTTGTACTCTGCCGACCCCACGAATATGCAGGCCAAGTTCGGTCTGGCCTCCGACCTTCGGGATCTGTCCGATGCCTTGGCTGCCAATGGAGACTTACCCGGAGCTGTCGCCGACTTTCATCGTGCGATAGAGCTGGTGCAACAGATTTCTGACGCTGACCCCGACAACCTGGAGCGCAAAGCTCAACTGGCGGAAGGCCTGGTCAGTTTTGGTCAGCTTCTCGCGCGCGCTGGCCAGATGCAGGAAGCCGGCCGCCCTACGGCGCATGGTCTGGAAATTCAGGCCACGCTGGCGGAGGGTCCCAACGCCACAAGGGACCAAATACTCACCTACGCCAGCTTCCTTCTTAACTGCGAGCCGCCGCGCCTGCGCAGACCTTCCACGGCGTTGCGCTCTGCGCAAAGAGCTGCGCAGCTCAGTCCCAACGATCCCCAGGTTCTGGATTTGTTGGCTGCAGCCTACTTCGGCACTGGCAATGCTAAGGAGGCCGTGCGCACCGAGAACCAGGCTTTGGCTTTGCTGGCAGCTCATCCTACCGAGAGCAGTCTGGAAACGCAGAAACAATTCGCCCTCAATTTGGGGAAGTTCAAGCGCGAGACGAGCCCGAAATGACAGGAGCTGCTCTTATTGCAAGATTTGCTTTCTGCTAGATACCACCAAAAAAATTTCCCCATAGGTGAGCCGTCTTCGACCCTCATCTGCGCGTTATGGATCAGGAGTGGGCCGCGGCCTGAAGCCGCGTCGTAGCTCGGGAGGGCATTGATGCAAAAGTCGAACCGGATTTTGGCCGGCCTCATATTCCTGGCGTCCTGTCACGCTATTGCTGCCGCTGCACAGCAGAATATCCCGCAATCCAGCAAACCGGAATCTCGCGTGCTTCCTGCCATCGGACTGACGCCCACGACTTCTCCCCACAGGGAATTCAGTATTCTGGTACCCAAGGGGTGGACCATGACTCAGGTTCCTGGTGCGCCCCTGGCCACGATCCTCGCCCCGGCTGGACAGAAAGCGCCTGCAATCTATCTCGTTCTGCTGGCCGTGTCGGACCTCCGTTACCAGACCATGCTGAATCGCTGCACCCAGCAGTACGCTCGCAACCCGCTGTTCGCACCAAACATGATTTCCGGATGTATTGCGCCATCGGTTCGCGCGCAACTGGGCGACTCCAGCGTGCAGTGGAGCGCCACGCAAGCCCTGCATGCCGTCCTGCAAACGTTTTCCGGCGCGAATGCCCGATTTCAGATTACCAATAGCAAAGAAGCTTCTCCAGGGCTGCTCAGCTATCAGGTCAGCTCCGTGGAAAACGAACAGCCGCTGCAGCACTGGGGAGAAGTAAGTATGTCCTACCTTCCCAATCCGCTGCTATCGCAAGCCGGCCGCAGTGGAGTCACCAGCCTGGCGCTCGTGACCGGTTGCCGTGTCTCACCCCAGCAGGAGATCCAGTTCCGCACCCTCTGCGCTAGCGTGCTGCGCTCCTTCCGTCCTGCACCCGGTTGGCCGCAAGCCGTCGCCCAGCAGTTCATGCAGGAATATCAACAGGAGTCGCAGACGCTGCTCGGCATGGGAAATTCTATGGCCAACAACATGGGCGTAACCCGCACGATGATCGGCAACTTTGGCGCCACTATGCAGCAGATGCAGACCGCAACCTACGAGCAGATCCAAAAGGCCAACTATCGCACACAGCAGAACTGGATCGCCGCTTTGGGTGAGAACGTGAACATGATCGATCCAATAACCGGCAAGGTCTATACGCTCCCCGACGGCTACGGCAACTACTGTCTCGACGCCTCCGGCAGTGAGGTCCTGGAGGGACGGGATGTCGAGCTGGGCAGATCCGTAGGAAACTCGTCACCATGTTCCACCATGTTACAGCCTTGGTAAAGAGGCGCAGCTCAAGCGATTGCTGCATGGGGCATGCTCAAAATCGCTGACGTTCCGGACTTCTGGCTCGGATAATTACGCCCCAACCAGCGTGGCCGTTAACTCCCCGTTGCAGTGCGACCGACGGATGACGATCTCGTGATGCCAGAAGGAAAGGAGATTTTAGTCGTTCTTCTTGGATCGTTTGCGGGATCGCGATTCCTCATGGTTGCACGCAATCGTCCTCTCTCCTGGCGATTTCTTCTTGATAAGCATTGCGTGCTGCTTAGAAACGCATCACGAACCTGGCGTCCAATCTGCTTCGTGCCGTGTCAAAACACGGTCACGGTGTGCCGTCGCTGTGCCGTATCTCGCACTCAGATGAGATGCAAGTTCGAGATTTGTCACGCTCTCGTCCTCTCGTCGATATACGCGCAGTAAATTGAATCGGGTTTTGTGGCAGATCGGCGTACCGATGGCTCTCTTCCAGCTTCGCTATAAAGTTTTCCATCACGTTTGTAAGTCACTTCGATGGCGCGCTCCCCCATTTTCTTCACCGACACGGTCTCATTGGCGTAGACGCCTTTCACCGGCGATTCTCCGCCATCGAACTTGGCCATCCAGCTTTCGCCGGTCGGAGTGGACATGCTGACCTCATCGCCCGAGACCTTCCACGTAGAAGTGCGCCTGGCGGTATCTTCGTTGATGCTCTCAATACGCCAGGAGCCAGAGGTGGCATTCGAACCGGCAGGACCCACGAACGGCCGGCCTCGCTATAGGAGTCGCGCAGTTCCTCGCGCACAAACTGGAAGCTGACGTGGCGGTCAATAAGGCGTAACAGATGATTCTCAGGAACCTGATCTTCGATCCGGAAATAGTAGAACAGCGACTCCGAGCGGGAGTGATGTCCCATCATAAGCAGCAAGCCTCTGCGCGTGGCAACCAACAGCAACATCACGAACTCTGGCCTGCTTATAACGTGATCGTTGTTCAGGAACAAGCATCAAGTCAGGTACTTTTTCAACAGCAACAGCCTGATTTCGACAGTAACAGTCAGTACCGGCAGTAAGATCACTGCGGTAAAGCCATCTTCTTCAAAAGTTCAATGTAGCGCGGGTTCCAAGTCAATAGGTAACGATATGTTGGCTTATCAGGAATAATCGATTGCTCCCAAATGACACTGGTGCTGAGAGGCGAACGGGAAGTTATTCCTTTGGCGAGGAGCCGGTTTTCCTGCGTGCAATACACGTGCAACGAAATACCCACTTCTGCGTCCTCAGCGTTTGTGGCAGTGACCTGCCCCCAAGAAATTAGTCCATTGGAAATGTGACTTCGCCATCTACTGATCGGACCCCAAGAAATCAATCAGTTTCGGGCCGCTTCGGCCGGCTGAGACCAAGTACGCCTCACTGAGTCGGAGAGTTTGAAGCAGGTTGAGCGACCTCGGTCGCTCGTACCAAGTCGGAGCGAGAAGCCACGACGCCAAGACAATCCTTCCAGCAGTCGAGCAGCGTGTAATAACGATCAACGCCTCGGGCGATAAGGCCGATCGTAGCGTCTGTCGCTTTCTTCGCGGCGGCAACATCCACATCTTTAGTATCAGCAACCAGTGCCCCCAGGGCTTGATAAAAATTGACCACCATAGCCGCAGCGGTTGCTGAGGTTTCCCCAGACCACAGTTGGTCGAGCCCTGCCATCAACGAGAGCCGAACGCGATAATCGTGCGAGCTCATGGAGAACCCAGACTCCGATCGCGAAACCAGAGTGTTCTCATCGGTCTTAGCCCGATTCCCAAGAACCGTTTTCATGAAGCCGTCGTCCGAAAGTACGATCGCAACTCTCTTCTCGGCGCCGAGCGGCGGAGGCGGGG
Organism: Terriglobales bacterium; assembly: GCA_030043575.1. Lineage (GTDB taxonomy): Bacteria > Acidobacteriota > Terriglobia > Terriglobales > Acidobacteriaceae > Bog-257. The sequence goes on along the minus strand of JASHXK010000265.1, from coordinate 6,097 downwards.
AGCACTCGGTGCGACACGTGTAGAGAGCTCCTCCGATTATCTGATCTTCCGGAACAACCTTGGTGAACCTCTCGACCAAGCGAAAGAGTTCAGCACGGAGCTCCTCATGCAATTCCTGGGGCTTCTGCGGGAGAAAATCAGTCCTAACCGCGAACCGGCCGTCGTACTTACCTGCCACTACATCTGCCTCATTCATTTCAATACGCTTGATGTGGCGCAAGATCGCCGCTACTAGGTCTTTCGGCGGCCTAGTCGTCGGATCCGTTCTGACTACAAAAGAGCAACCGGCGAGAGTTGCTAACGCTTGCGTTTTGACAAGAATGCCGCCGTAGGAAAACTCGGGGTCGAACGGGTTGACTAGCTCCGCCGGCCATTTCTTACGCGCAATATCAGTGGTTTCGCGTGTCCAGGCGCGCACTCCCTTCCAGCCTTGCAATGCAAAACGCGTCAGCACTTCCTGGAGAGAAGCTCCGTCGCAAAGCGAATCCGATTGTCGAAGATCGACTTCAAGCAGCAGCGGCACACAGGTTACGGTTTCACCGAGGTTATCGGCGAAATCCTTTGCGGTTTTCAGCGCGGGTTTGTAATCCTTGTATAGACTCATCGCAAGACCGAATTCAATATCTTGTGGCATTTCTGTCATGGTCGTTTCCTCTCGGCATCACATCTTCGCGATGCAACTCCAATTTGACACGGAATGTGGTGACAATTGGTGTAGACCTAGAATTACAAATAGACCTAGAAACCGGTTCTGATCTTCCATGCTGAGTCCAGATCTGTGGCGCGAGCAGCGTGAAAGAGCAGGTGTTCCTCGGCGCGCCCTTCGCTGGACGAAAGGAGTAGAACTGGCGAAGCTGGCGCGCCAGCAGGGCCAGGGCTTCGAAAGTGCAACCTGGATGCACAAGGCCCGGCACATGGCGAAAGAGGAGTTTCGAAGGGAGGTGGAGAAGGAGCTGACCGGAAAGGACAGCGAGCCCTCGGAGCTGATTTACTTCAAGGTGTACCAGAGCCAGATTCCAGTGATTGAGCAGGCGATCGAGACGGCAGCGTTGATGCTGGGCTCAGACAAGTCGCGGGGTTACTGCCTGGAGATGATCTGTGCGGATTTCCTCGCTGGAGCCCACATCGATGGCAGCAGCCCAGAGCTTCTGCTGCAGTCCCTCTCGCGCTACTACCAGTTCCTGCCGAAGTCGCAGCAGGAGACATTTCTGTCCACGATCACACAGCAGATCTATGACTGCCCCATCGACCAGGAAGCCACGAGTCAAGCTTGAGCCGCAAAGCTACAGCCAACTGCATCGAGCCGTGCTACAGCGCGACGGCTGGCGCTGTCAATTCTGCGGCAGCATGCAATCTCTGCAAGTTCACCACATTCAGTTTCGCAGTCATTCAGGAGATGACACCGAAGAGAACTTGATTACCATATGTGCGGGCTGCCACGCGCAGCTGCATCGGAACACATAGTTCTACAACGCCAGAGGTTGTGCGCATCCGAACCTGACGGGCGGCTGGCTCGGTGGGACGGTGAAACCGGACTGGCCGATACTGCTTTGCAGCCTTCTTTGGGTGACAGAAAGAGGTGGTATTCAACTCCCACTGTTGACCGTTTGGGCGAAGGTTGGTTCGAGTTGCACCACCGCCGAACCATTCGCCAACCGCGCCGATCCGATGTCTTCAAACCGGTTCTCCGGAGCTTCGACTGCGTAGAGCGCCACCATTGAACCAACAGCACTGCCGCTCGGCGACGACTCGATTGCAGGGTTGGAGGACATTTGCGTGACCGAACGAAAGAACTTATCCGATCTGGTGTGTTTGTTCACCACAGAGCACAATGTGTTTGTCCGCCGCGGTTGGCCCTACCGCTCATTCCACGCTGGTGCGGTAGGACCAGGCGGGTTGTTCTGCGGCGGCCGCTGCCGCGCGTGCGATTTCAATCAGGTGATGATCCGGTGAGAGTGAGCAGACGGGATCGGTCGCAGTCGCGTCGCCGGTCACGAGAAACGCCTGACAGCGGCAGCCGCCAAAGTCCTGTTCTTTGCGATCGCAGCTCTTGCAGGGTTCCGGCATCCAGTCGTGCCCGCGAAACATTTTGAATGCCGCAGATTCCTGCCAGATGTGTTCCAGTGAATGCTCGCGAACGCTGTCAAACTGTATGTCGGGTATCACCCCCGCGGCGTGGCAGGGCAGCGCGCGGCCGGAAGGATCGATCAGCAGCGTACGCCTTCCCCATCCACCCATGCAGGCCTTGGGATAGCGTGCGTAATAGTCCGGAACCACATAATCGATGCGCGTCTTCCCCGCGAGACGCGTCTGCGCATCCTCCGCAGCACGCGTGCAGCGATCGAGTTGCTCGGGCGTGGGAACTAGGTATTCGCGGTTTCTCAGCGCCCAGCCGTAATACTGCGTGTGGGCAATTTCGATGCGCTCCGGTTGGAGTTGCTCGATGAACTCGATCATTTCCTCGATGTGATCGAGGTTCTGCCGATGTACAACCAGATTGACTGTGAACGCCAACGGAAGTTGTCGAATTATCTCTGCGAGAACGATTTTGTACGTATGCCCCTTCGCGCCCGCGATCCATTGCGCCGGCCCGTCTCTTGAATCCTGAAAACTCAGCTGAATATGGTCGAGCCCGGCGTCGACCAGCTTCGGCAGACGCGTCTCTGAGATGCCAAGTCCGGATGTAATGAGATTCGTATATAGGCCGGCCTTGCGCGCGCCAGCGATGAGTTCCTCGAGATCGGCTCGTGCGGCCGGCTCACCGCCGGTCAAATGCACGTGCAGTACACCGAGGCGGCTCACTTCCTGCAACACCCGCACCCACTCCTCGGTGGCAAGCTCCGCTTGCTTCGCAACCATCTGTACTGGATTCGAGCAGTACACGCAATGCAGCGGGCAGCGATGTGTGATCTCGGCGATCAGCGCCAGTGGGTTCGGAGTCATCAGTAGTCCACGATCCGTTTGTTGCGCAGGCCTTCCAGGAAGCTGCAAACGTCATCCATGATCTTGTCAGGTTCGGAAGCGGCGTACTTTTCCGCCAGTGTTGCCACAATCTGCTGAATCGTGCGCTCTCCGTCGCAGAGCTCCAGAATGTTCTGTCCTGTGCCCTGAACGCGGATCATGCCCTCGGGGTACAGTACCACCGGCTTTTCAGCGTGCGTGGCCCAACGGCAGCCGGGCGCGAGACGAGGCTGACTGTCTGGCAAAGGGGCAGCCAAGGTTCATGACTCCAGGCGAAACGCACCCGGCGGCGGCCATCCCGGCTGCACATAGGAAAAGTAGATAGCATCCAGCTGCGCCCACAAAATGTCGCACTTGGCCTGCAGCGCGCCGATCGCAAGTTCCTGCTCGGCTCGAGATTTGGCGTGCTCGATCACATACTGCAACGCGAAGCGCGCATCTTCCGGCGCCTGATGCAGCCGTGCGGTGAAATAATCCAGCCCGTCCGAGAGCCAGGGATAATGCTCGCGCATGCGATCCATGCGTAGTGAGATCAGGTCGCGCGCGAACAACTCCGTCAACGATGACGCCACCGCCTCCAGAAAACTGCGGTTCTTGACCAGATCGAGGTAAGCATCCACGGCATAGCGAACCGCAGGCAGAATTCCCTCGCAGCGCATCACCCGTTCGCGATCCACTCCGGTCACCTCCGCCAGCCGAATCCAGCGCTCGATGCCGCCTTCCTGCATCGCATCACCATCATGGTCCACCACGCGCTTGCGCCACGCGCGCCGAAAATCCGAATCCTCGCTGCGCGAAAGAATGATGGCATCCTTGATGGGAATGCGGCTCTGATAGTAATAGCGGTTCAAGGCCCACGCCTGCAGTTGGCCACGGCTCAACTTACCCTCGTGCATCATCGTGTGGAACGGATGCTGATGGTGATATCGTTCCGCACCTACGCTCCTCAGACGCGCTTCCAATTGCTTGGCGGAAAGCACCGGGGAATCCAGCATCCCTACAGATTCAGTTGCCACCCATCCTCCGCTACCTTCCAGCCGGCTGCCCGCACCTGGCGGTATTCGGGACCCGATTCATCCAGCATAGGATTTGTGTTGTTGACATGCACAAAGATCTTACGCGGCCGGCGCACTCCCGCAAGCAGCTGCAAGCTGCCGTCCGGCCCTGATACCGGAACGTGACCCATCTCGCGCGCTGTCGCTCCGCTGCCCTGCACCCGGATCAACTCATCATCGCTCCAGAACGTTCCGTCGAAGAGAAGCAGGTCGGTAGTCTCGAGCAGGCACAACAGCTCGTCGCTGATCTTCGGAACCGCTGGCAGGTAGGCCAGCCGCATTCCAGAAGAGCCGGTCAAAATCATACCCAGCAAAGCCTCTTCGCCATTCAGTTCCGCCACGCGCTCGGGCGAAACATACAGAGGATACCGGTCAGCCAGGGAGAACACCTCGCAGGAAATCCCCGATTCTCTACCCTCTACATCCAGCAAAGGGAAGCGTTCCCCGGGGACGACGTTGGTCCAGCATACTTGTCGCGGAACCCGGTTCAACATGCCGAATGCACTGTTGTCCTTCCGCAGGATCCGCTGTAACGATTGTGTGCAATAAATACGAAACGGCTGTAGCTCTCGAAGGGACAACAGGCCAGCGATTTGGTCGATGTCCGCACTAGTTATAAGGACGCCGGAGATCGGAGAGTCGCGAACCCCATCGCCAGGCTGTAGCACCGGTGCGCGCTCAATTTGCATTCGCAAGTCGGGGGAGGCGTTGAGCAAGAACCATGGGCGGCCGCTATCGCTGACAGCCACCTGAGTTTGCGAGCGGCTCTTGGCGCGAAGCGTCCCGGCCCGCAAAGAACGACAATTCCGGCAGTTGCAATTCCACTGCGGAAAGCCACCCCCAGCGGCGGAGCCCAGGATCTCTATGCGCATTCCTGCAGTTTACAGTTCCGCGCTGGCGTAGCAGTTGATTTCGCAGTTCAGACAAACTTCCTCAAACTTTGGACTCATCCATTCCATTACTTTCTCCTTACGCTTGCGGCCCCGCAAATTAGAGGACCGTCAGTCCATAAGATGCTCATCGCAGCTTTTGGGAACAGCGTGTAGCGACTTTACAAGAAATCTAGTCCCGTAGTCTAGCAATTCCTTCCGCGTCACAACCTACAGCTAATCCTGCACGTTAATTCGGCTGCATGCAGCATGAGAGAGCCAAGTTAGGGGATGCCAATTCGCCGAATGCATGGCGATGAAGGACCACTTCACCGTGCTCCACAATAAGCCATTCAGCACGTGGGAATTTCCCGTGACGTAATCCCGGTCATCCAGCATGAGAAACCGGTTTTTGAGCGCAAGGGAGATAGAGCGATGCGGTGGCCGTACCCAGCAAGCAACAGAGCGCGGCCGTCCGCTTGCCGCCGTTAAAGAATGATTCGGCCGGCGGGGGAGCGGCGGGTTGCGATTTGCGAGCACTGGCCCACGATCTCTCAAGAGTTTTGGTGCGCCTCATTGGGGTCAAACTAATCCTACAAAGACAAGAAGAGCGCGGACCGAAATCCGCGCCCATTCGCATAGGTTGTGCCTACGGCCGTTTAGGACCGAGGCCGCTATTGGTGAGTTTGAGCTGCTGGTGGATCTGCGGCTTGCTGCCCTGGCTCGGTCCGGACTGGTACTGGTACGCGTTGTAGTACCACTGACCGTTGAGCTCCGTCCACAGCGTGACGTAGACCTCCTCACCGTTATTCGGCATGTCGGTGACCGTGTCCATCAGGGTGTTTTGTCCCAACGGACCGGACTGCCAGATGAAGTGGCCGCCGGGGAAGCTCCCGACATCCAGCCAGTAGTTCTGAGCATTGGTGCCGGCGCTCCAGGTGAAGGTGATCGATGTACCGTCGATCTCCGTGCCCGGAGTCGGCGATTGCATGACTGCCAGGGTGCCACCCGCAGTGTAGGTGTACTCGTTGTACGGCCAGGAGCCGTTTACATCCGAGAACAAGGTGACGTACAGCGTCTGGCCATTGGTCGGCAGATTGTTGACCGTGACCTGCGTAACGTTGCCCAAGTTGCCCGAGTTGTAAATGTCGTTGCCACCCTGGACGCTACCGATGGTCAACCAGTAGGCGCTCGACAGCGTACCCGCCGTCC
>JASHXK010000264.1 GCA_030043575.1 Terriglobales bacterium | reverse complement strand
GGGGCGCGCGAGGTACATGCATGCGCAACCCACGCGGTACTGTCGGGACGGGCGGTAGAGAGAATTGCGAAATCGGGGTTGGCCGAAGTTGTCGTGACCAACACCATCCCGCTGATCGAACCCGCACGCAACGAACCGAAGGTTAAAGTGCTATCGATCGCCGGGCTCATCGGACGCGCCATTCAATCAATTCACGAAGAGACTTCGGTCAGCAGACTGTTCTTGTAAAAGGAAACGAGATTATGGCAACAGCAACCGCAGAAAAGAATGTAGAAGCTAAACCGCGCCAGGGCGGCGGCAAGAATGACGCTCGCCGCCTGCGCAAGACGGGAATGATTCCCGCCGTCGTCTACGGCGCGGGCCAAAGTTCACAGCCCGTCACAGTCGATCCCAAGCAGATGAATCGCATCCTGCACTCGGAGTCGGGCCACAACTCCATCTTCGATCTCAGCCTTGATGGCCAGAGCGCAAAGGTGATGATCGTCGATTGGCAGTATGAGCCGATCAAAGGTGCCCTGCTGCACGTCGATCTGAAGCGCATCGCGATGGACAAGGTGCTGCAAGTGAGCGTGCCCATCGTCCTCAAGGGCGAAGCCCCCGGCGTGAAGGTGCAGGGCGGCATCCTCGAGCAGATTCTGCGCGAGGTGGAGATCGAGTGCTTGCCGGCCGATATTCCGGGCCGCATCGATGGCGACGTCAGCCAGTTGATGTTTGGGCAGGTGATTCGCGTTTCCGACCTCCCGCATAACGACAAGATCAAGTTCGTCACCGATGAAGGCCAGCCCGTAGCGCACGTGGTCGCGGTGAAGGAAGTCGTGGAAGCGGCGCCCGCCGAGGCTGCGGCGGAAGGCGCAGCTACTCCGGCCGAGCCCGAGGTCATCAAGAAGGGCAAGCAGGAAGCCGAGGGCGAAGCTGCCGAAGGTGGCGAGAAGGCGGAAAAGGCCGAGAAGGCCGAAAAGTCCGAGAAGAAGAAGTAAGCGCGGTGAAGCTGATCGTCGGGCTTGGCAATCCGGGCATCGAGTATCAGTTCACACCGCACAACATGGGTTTCCTGGCGGTGGACCGCATTGCCGGCGAGTGCGGCGTGCGGGTGAACAATCGCCATTGCCGCGCGCAGACGGCACGGACGCGGCTCGCCGGACACGAAGTTGTGCTGGCCAAGCCGGAAACCTACATGAACCTGAGCGGCACTTCGGTCGTCGAGTTAGTGCGAGAGTACGAGGCGAAGCCGGAAGAAGATCTGCTGCTGCTCTACGACGAATTGGATCTGCCGTTTGGCTCGATCCGCGTGCGGCCGCGAGGCCGCTCGGCGGGACACAATGGCGTCGAGTCGGTGATTGCCGCACTGGGTACGCAGGACATCATGCGCATCCGGATGGGAGTTGCGCCCGATCATCCGGTGGGCGATGGCGCGCGGTATGTGCTGTCGCAGTTCAGCAAATCGCAGCTTGCGATCGTGGATCAGGTGCTCGATCAGGCGGCGGAAGCGGTGAAGGTGATTCTCGCCGAAGGAGTGCAAGTGGCGATGAATCGCTTCAATCGCAAGGATGACGCGAGGGACGAGGGATCAGGGGCGGCGGGCCTGCCGAAGTAGAGGTCCTTCGGCTCCGGCGACAAAACAGTCGCCTCCGCTCAGGATGACTTTCTAACGAGAACCGCTGGCGAACAGCCAAAGGCGAATAGCGAAGAGCGATCGGCTAAGAGTTGATCGCTCAGGAGAACTAAATGCAACGTACTTACGAATTGATGTTCATCGTCCGGCCCGACATGCCCGAAGAGGAGCAGGACAAACTGATCGCCAACCTGGAATCGCAGGTGGGCAATGCGGGCGGCACGATCAAGAGTGTGGAGCGCATGGGCAAGCGCCGGCTGGCGTATATGGTACGCAGGTTTCAGGACGGTATCTACGTGCTGATGGTGCTGGAAGGCGAAGGCGGGATGGTGAAGGAAGTGGAGCGCCGTCTGCGCGTGAACGAGCCAGTGATCAAGTTCATGACCGTGCGCGTCGACGAAGAGCAGAAGCGCCTGGCCAAGATCAAGGCGATTCGCGATACCAAGGTGCGCGGGAAGGGAACTCGCGCCACCGCCGAAGCAGCCGCCGCGGAGGGCGCAGTCGCCGCCGCAGAAGAAGCTCCGGAAGGCGCGCCCGCCGAAGGCGCGGAGTCGACACCAGTCAGCGCGTAGTTGGAGCGCGAGCCGGGGACAGCAGAGGTTTTGAGATTGGCCCGTGTGGGCCTTGAAGGAGAATCATGGCAGAGGAAGCGGTGAAGACAGCGGCTCCGGCAGGCGCCGCAACAACTGACGCTCCGGCGGCGCGCAGCGATGGTGGCGCGCGTGAGGGCGGTGGTCCACGTGAAGGAGGCCCGCGTGAAGGAGGCCCGCGTGAAGGAGGCCCGCGCGGCCCACGTCCCGGCGGACGGCCGGGCGGTCCCGGTGGACCTCGCGAAGGCGGCCGGAAGTTTTTCCGCCGCAAGAAGGTTTGCAAGTTCTGCGTCGAGAAGATCGACGGCATCAACTACAAGGATGTGCGCTTGCTCTCGCAGTTCGTGGCCGAAAGTGGCAAGATCGTTCCCCGCCGCTTAACGGGGGTGTGCACGCCGCATCAGCGCCGCCTGAGCGAGGCCATCAAGCAGGCGCGCAACATCGCCCTGCTGCCCTTTGGCGGAAGGTAGCAGTTGTCAGTGGCCAGTGAATGGCGCTTCCCGCTGGATTGAGAGCGCAGGGTTACGTGGTAGAGCGCGCCTTCAGGCCCGCGTCACGGCTGGCGTATTTCAAGCCACCGGGCTTTAGCCCGGCGAACTGGATTGAACGGAGTTCTACTCATGGACGTTATTTTGAAAGAAGATGTAGCCAAGCTCGGCGCCCGCGGTGACGTGGTGAAAGTGGCCGAAGGCTATGGCCGCAACTATCTACTGCCTAAGAAGCT
>JASHXK010000263.1 GCA_030043575.1 Terriglobales bacterium | reverse complement strand
GGCTCCGTTCTTCAGCGACGAGAATGGGAAGGCTGCTTCCAGCTTCTTGGCGTTGACCGCGGTATCTCCTTGAACCTCGCCGTCGACAATCAGCGTGGGATCAGCATAACGCGCCAGCTCGGCTGCGCGCTTCATCTTCTCGCAGAGCGGATGCTTGGTGCTGCCGAAGCTCGAGAACGACAGCATAGCCACGCGCGGCTCAATGCCGAAACGGCGCGCTTCCTGCGCGGTGCAAAGAGCGATCTCCGCCAGCTCTTCCGCCGTCGGCTCAATATTGACCGTCGAATCGGCCAGGAAGTACAGATCGCCTTTGCGAGTGATGATCAGATACACACCCGAGACCTTGTGGATCCCTTCGCGCACTCCGATCACCTGCAGCGCCGGACGAATCGTGTCGGGGTAGTTTTGCGTGACGCCTGACACCAGCGCATCGGCATCGCCCATCCGCACCATCATCGAGCCGAGAACGTTGGGATTGTTCATCAGCTCATCGGCCGATCCCAGCGTCACACCCCGGCGCTGCCGCAGACGATAGAGCTCTTTGACGTACTCTGCGCGACGCGGAGCAGTCTCTGGTTCGACGATCGTGATCGCGTCGAGCGGCACGCCCAACTGCGCGGCGTTGCGTTCGATCTCCGATTTGCGGCCTAACAGGACCGGCGACGCAATGTTCTCTTCCACCAGCACATGGCAGGCGCGCAGGATCTTCTGATGCGCACCTTCGGGGAAGACTACGCGCTTGGGATTCGCCTGCGCCTTATGAATCATGGCGCGCATCAATCCGTGCGCCTTGCCCAGCCGGTTCTCCAGCTGATCGCGGTACTCTTCCAGGTTGACCGGCTTCTGCGCGACCCCCGTTTCCATCGCGGCCTTCGCGACAGCCGCTGCCTCCCACACCAGCACACGCGGATCGAACGGCGTGGGAATGATGTAATCGCGGCCATACGCCAACCGCTCGACGCCATAAGCGCGGCAGACGGAGTCAGGAACATCTTCCTTGGCCAGCGCCGCCAGCGCTTTGGTCGCTGCCAGCTTCATCTCTTCATTGATACCTGTGGCGTGGACATCGAGCGCGCCGCGGAAGAGGAACGGGAAGCCAAGCACGTTGTTGATCTGGTTCGGATAATCCGAGCGGCCCGTCGCCATGATGAGATCTTCGCGAACCGCGCGCGCTTCTTCGTAGGTGATCTCGGGATCGGGATTCGCCAATGCAAAAACCAGCGGATCCGGCGCCATCGAGGCGATCATTTCCTTGGTGAACGCGCCCTTCACGGACAAGCCAAGCAGCAGGTCAGCACCTTTGGCAGCATCGGCCAGCGTTCGCTTCGTCGTGTCCTGCGCCAGCCGTTCTTTGTAAGGATTCATTCCTTCTTTGCGGCCTTTGTAAACGATGCCCTTGGTGTCGACCATGGTGATGTTCTCGCGCTTTACGCCCATGCAGATGTAGTGCTCGGCTGTCGCAATGCCGGAAGCGCCAGCGCCGTTGATGACCACCTTGATCTGATCCAGCTTCTTGCCGGTCAACTCCACGGCATTGAGCAGCGCCGCGCCGGTGATGATAGCGGTACCGTGCTGATCGTCGTGGAAGACGGGAATATTCATCGTCTTTTTCAACGTCTCTTCAATGTAGAAGCATTCAGGCGCCTTGATGTCTTCCAGGTTAATTCCGCCGAAGGTGGGCTCCAGCAACTGACAGGCTTTGACGATCTCGTCGGGGGTCTTGGTGTTGAGCTCGATATCGAAGACATCGATGCCGGCAAATCTCTTGAACAGGACACCTTTGCCTTCCATCACCGGCTTGCCGGCCTGCGCCCCGATGTCGCCGAGTCCCAGAACCGCGGTGCCATTGGTGACCACCGCGACCAGGTTGCCTTTGTTGGTGTACTTGAATGCGTCTTGCGGGTTCTTCTCGATCTCGAGGCAGGGAACCGCAACGCCGGGAGTGTAGGCGAGGCTCAGGTCGCGCTGCGTGAGGCAAGGCTTGGTGGGAACCACTTCCGTCTTTCCCGGCCGCGACCCAGCGTGGTAGTCGAGTGCATCCTGCTTAGTAATGGGCATAACAGCCTCCGATGAATGAACGTAGATTACGTGCGGGTGATCCAGTTCCGGCGCATTTACGACCGTGGCGGATTATATAGAGCAACAATATTCCATGATTAAGGCAAGAATCAGACCTTCCGCAGAAGTAAGCACGGATGCCGCCAGCCGGAAAAATTAATCCCACTGTTAACTTAGGCTTTGCGCCTCACCGGGAGTAGTGCAGATGTCACAAAGGCTTGTGAGGCCGTCACTGTTCGGTTGGACAACGATTTTTCACCACCGAAGCACGGAAGGCACGGAAGTACCTCTTGCTACCCTCAATTCCGGTGAATACTTCCGCCCCACTGTCCCATCCATTCGGTATTCTGTGAGGTAATCATCAAAGCCGTCGCAAGAGGAGGACAAGCCATCGGCGCAACGCTCGCTTCGCCCCTGATTCACGGCCTCTTTCTGTTTGCAGCTGCTGCCATTGCTGGAACGCTCAACGCGGTGGCCGGCGGCGGCACCTTTATATCGTTCCCAGCGCTCATGGCGACCGGCGTTCCGGCCGTTCAGGCGAACGCCACTAACACGGTTGCGCTGTGGCCCGGATTGGCTGCGAGTACCGGTGCGTATTTGAAGCGGCTGGACACGCCCCGGCCACTGCTGATTCCTCTGCTGGTGACGAGCGCGGTCGGTGGCTTCGCCGGCTCGCTGCTCCTGCTGAAGACGCCGCAACACGTCTTCATGCGCCTCGTTCCTTGGCTGCTGTTGAGTGGAACGTTGCTGTTCACCTTCGGCAATAAGATCCGCGCCATCGCCGGCCAGAAGGCCGTGATGGAGGATTGGCGGGCGCTGACATGGCAAGCGATCGTGGTAGCGTCGTTCGTTGAGTTGCTGATTGGAATCTACGGCGGATATTTCGGCGCGGGAATCGGATTTATTACGCTGGCCATGCTCGCCGCTTTGGGCATGGACGACATTCATGCCATGGGCGCAATCCGCACGCTACTGGCGGTTGTGATCAACGCTGCGGCGGTGTTGATGTTTGTCATCGCGCGCGCGGTGCTGTGGCCGCAGTGTGTGGTGATGATCGCCGGCGCGACGGCCGGCGGGTGGTTCGGCGCACACTATGCGCAAAAAGCCGATCCGGCAAGGGTGCGGCGCGTCATCATCGGCATTGGCATGGCCATGAGTGCGTACTACTTCATCACGGTTTACTAAAACATTTTCATATTTTGAGCACGGGTGGGGCACGCCTTCAGGCGTGCTGAGAAGATTTCTCTTAGTAGGTCAGCTTTAGCCGCTGAGGTAAATCCTGGCCGACCCAGATCCCTGCCGTCGGTCAGCCTTCACATCCCTGCCTTGCGGTACAGCCCGGCCATCGGATCTGCAGGGCCGCAGCCTTTCCCAACTCGCACGCCATTGCGAATCGCTTCCGCGATGAGCTCTTTGGCAGCGGTCACGCTTTCCAGAAGCGTCTTCTTGCGCGCCAGACTGGCCGCGATCGCCGACGCGAAGATGCAGCCCGTGCCGTGTGTGTCTCTGCTGTCGATACGTTCCGCGTTAAACACAATGAACTCGCGGCCATCGTACAGCAGGTCAGCGGGGGCATTGCGCAGATGCCCGCCCTTTACGACAACATTCCTCGGTCCAAGATCAAGGATCGCGCGCGCGGCTTCTTTCATCTCGCCGAGGGTCGTGATTTCGCGTCCAATCAGCACTCCGGCTTCATGCAGATTGGGCGTGACCACGGTTGCCAGCGGCATTAGCTTCGTCTTCAGGGCAACAATAGCCGAGGGCTTCAGCAGCGGCGTACCGTGTTTAGAGATCATCACTGGATCGACCACCAGCGGTGCGGACGTGTAAGGCGAAATCGTGGCGGCGATCGCCTCAATAATGCCAGTGCTGGGGAGCATGCCCGTCTTGATCGCATCGCAGCCGATATCGCTGGCGCAGGTCTCGATCTGTTTCACCACAAACTCCGGCTCGATCTCGAGCACTCCGAAGACGCCCGTGGTGTTCTGTGCGGTGAGTGCGGTAATTGCCGTCATTCCAAAGGCGCCCAGCGCGGAGACGGTTTTCAGGTCAGCCTGAATTCCGGCGCCGCCGGCAGAGTCGGAACCTGCGATGATCAGCACGCGTGGAATCGTCATCGTTACCAGCTTCTTTCATCTTAACGAAGCGATTTGATTTTGGGGCGGTAAGGCAGGCCTGCAACCCTGTTCTGCCGACATCAGTGCATCGTCGTCACAGGCGCTGGTGTGGAAGATCACGGCCCCTGGTGCGGTTGAGCGCTATCGTTGAAACAGGTACATCCATGTTTTCTGATCGTTACAAGCTAGCTTGCGAAGAGGTTTCTGAGTTTTCTCGCATGCGGCCAAGGCACCTGGATTCGGTACAAGCGATGGTGGCATCCGATTTCGCCCCGTTCCTTTGGAGTGAAGGATTCGGCCGCGGGGACGACCTGGATCAGGCTATCATTGCCCGTTCCGCCGCGACCAAAACTGCGATCTACGGCGGGCGGGTTTTTATCATCGTTCCCATCTATGTGACCAGCATCTGCCAGGAGCAGTGTGTCTATTGCAACTTTCGCGGCGGGAACAAAGGAATCGAAGTGCAGCGTCGCCGATTGACCGACTCCCAACTGGAGCGCGAGGCAACCTACCTGGTCGAGGAGAAAGGCCAGCGAGTTCTGGAGTTGGTCTACGCGTCCGATCCGCAGATGCGGGTTGACGCGATGTGCCGCCACGTTGAACTGCTGCGGCGCGTGTTGGAACGACGTGGTGGTGGGCTCGTTGGAATCAGCGCCGAGTCGCTGGAAGAAAGCGAATACCGCCGGCTGGTCAACGCCGGGCTGTGCTGGTCAGTGCTCTGGCAGGAGACGTACGACCGCGATCGTTATGCGGAGCTGCATCCCGGAAAAACAAAGAAGTCGAACTTTGAATATCGCCTGAACGCTTATGAACGCATGCTTGCGGCCGGAGTTGAGCACGTTGGCATCGGCGTGCTGACCGGTTTGTCGGAGTGGAAACGCGACTGGGCGATGCTGATGGTGCACGAGCAGTATCTGCAGGATCGCTGCGGACGTGGCGCCACAATTCTCGGCACGCCTCGGCTAAAACTGGCTCCGGGAGCGCTGATGAAAGAAGCGCCTTACACGATGAGTCGGCAGGAATTATTGGCAACCCTGGCACTGCACAACCTCTTTGCGCCGACGACGGCGCCGTTCGTCAGCACGCGCGAGGACTGGGAGCTGTGCGTGGCGATGGCGCGCGGCGGTGGATGTCTCTTTACGCTGAATTGCTCTACTACTCCCGGTGGCTACTCGCTGCCGCATTGTGGATGCCAGTTCACAACGCAGTCGTACGACGCGCCGATTTACGCTAACAAGTTGACATCCGAAGGGCTGGAACCGGTTTTTCGTTGGAATGCACGCGACCTGTCGGCTGCCTCTTGCCGCATGACGTCTTCCGAGATGTGTGGCGCAACATGCTTTTTCGCCCAACGTTCAAACTAGTAACCGTATATGTCCCATTTCCGCAGTAATTCAGCCTTTTCCGCAAGATTATCAGGTACACTTGGTAAGATGGCCTGCGGTTTTCGCGGCCCTATCCAGCTGAGCGCAACCTCATCGCAACCTCGGGTTCGCTCGCGAGACGATGCATTCTGCATCCATTCAATCGGACGATCAAGAATCGATGGAATCCGCAGTACGCACTACGGAGAGACCTTACTATGGCCACTACTACGATAGAAGTTGATGCCACCGCGAGTCACTGCCGCAATCCCAAGCTGGAGCGCTGGGTCGAAGAAGTGGCCCAAATTTGCAAACCCGACCGTATTCACTGGTGCGACGGCTCGCCGGAGGAATTTCGCGATACAGTTCGACTTCTGGTTCTCAGCGGCACTGCTATTCCGCTCGATCCTGCGAAGCGACCCAATAGTTACCTGGTTCGTTCCGATCCTGCCGATGTGGCGCGCGTAGAAGAGCTGACATTTATCTGCGCGCGTACGAAAGAAGACGCCGGCCCGACCAATAACTGGGAAGACCCGGCGAAAATGAAGCAGAAGCTGATGGGCCTGTTTACCGGGTCGATGGTGGGACGCACGATGTACGTCGTGCCCTATTGTCTCGGGCCCGTCGGCGCGCCCAGCGCCAAGATCGGCGTGGAGATCACCGATTCGGCGTATGTAGTCGTAAGCATGCACATCATGACCAGGGTGGGCAAGCGCGTGCTGGAAGAACTTGGCGAGGATGGAGAGTTCGTGCCCGCACTCCATTCGGTTGGTGCGCCGCTTGCGCCCAATCAGCCGGACTCGACCTGGCGCTGCAATGCCAAAGACAAATACATTTGCCATTTTCCGGAAACCCGCGAGATCTGGTCGTATGGTTCCGGCTACGGCGGCAACGCACTACTGGCGAAGAAGTGTCATGCGCTGCGCATTGCGTCCGTGCAGGCTCGCGATGAAGGCTGGATGGCTGAACACATGCTCATCCTCAAGCTCATCAGTCCTGAGGGCCGGGTTAAGTACATCACCGGTGCGTTTCCATCGGCGTGCGGCAAGACGAATCTTTCGATGTTGATCCCGACGATTCCCGGCTGGAAGGTGGAGACGATTGGCGAGGATATCGCGTGGATGAAGATCGGCACTGATGGACGGCTTTACGCGATTAATCCCGAGTACGGCTTCTTTGGCGTGGCGCCGGGCACGAGCATGAAGTCGAATGCCAACGCCATGCTGACGCTGACCGAGAACGCCGTCTTTACCAACTGCGCCATGACGCTCGACGGCGACATCTGGTGGGAGGGAATGACAGATCAGACTCCGCCTCTGTTGATCGATTGGTTGCGGCGGCCCTGGACGCGGGAGTCCGGACGCAAGGCGGCGCATCCGAACGCGCGATTCACCGTCTTGGCGAAGCAGTGTCCGGTCATTGCTCCCGAATGGGAAGATCCCAAAGGTGTGCCGATCGATGCGATCCTGTTCGGTGGGCGGCGAGCTGGAATTGTTCCACTGGTAACGGAAGCGTTCAGTTGGCAGCACGGCACGTTTCTGGGCTCCACGCTCAGTAGCGAGACGACCGCTGCGATTGCCGGAAAAGTCGGCCAACTCCGCCGCGATCCCATGGCGATGCTCGCGTTCTGCGGTTATCACATGGGCGACTACTTCGCGCACTGGCTGAAGATGGGAACGCTGACGGAGACTTCGAAGCTCCCCAAGATTTTCTACGTCAACTGGTTTCGCCAGGACCAGGACGGCAAATTCCTCTGGCCGGGCTTTGGCGAGAACAGCCGCGTGTTGAAGTGGATCTTCGACCGCTGCGACGGTAAGGTGCATGCGAAGGAAACTCCGATTGGACGTGTCCCCGATGCAGCTGATCTGGATACCCGTGGTTTGAACATCACGCCCGAAAAACTGACACAACTGCTGAGCGTGAATCTGGGCGAGTGGATTGCGGAAGTGCCCTCCATCAAAGAGCACTTTGCCCATTTTGGCAGCCATCTGCCAGAGGGGTTGGAGGCCGAGCTGAAGGCTCTGGAGGAGCGGCTGCGGACGGCGAAGAAATAAGTGGTAGGGTGGCCTCCCGGCCACCGTTTCGCGACGTGCACCGTGCCCGGCTGACGGCGACTCATTAGGGATCACGGAGTCGCCAGAACAAACCCCGCTCAAGCTTTGCCTGAACGGGGCACCCGACTTTCATCTTCGGAAGATTCCCGGCGACAACCGACACCTGTTTCTAGATGTCGTAATACATCTGGAACTCGTAGGGATGAGGACGCAGACGCATTGCGTTCACTTCCTTCTCCCGTTTGTAGTCGATGTAGGTGTTGAGCATCTCTTCGGTGAAGACATCGCCCTTGAGCAGGAACTGGTAGTCGCGCGCCAGATGATCGAGAGCTGACTCCAGCGAACCTGGCATCGAGGGAACTTTTGCGAGCTCCTCAGGACCGAGATCGTAGATGTCCTTATCGAGCGGCTGTCCGGGATCGATCTTGTTCTCGATACCGTCGAGTCCTGCCATCAGCATTGCTGAAAAGGCGAGATACGGGTTGCAGCTCGGATCGGGCGGACGGAACTCCACCCGCTTCGCCTT
>JASHXK010000026.1 GCA_030043575.1 Terriglobales bacterium | reverse complement strand
ACCCACAAAAAAGTCGTCATTCGAAAGATAGATCGCGACAGCGTGATCGGCTATGTGAAGGCCGCGTTTATCTCAGATGGTAAGGTCGAGCTGATGAATACGTCGGGCAACGTCGTGACCGTTGACCTGCGCGATGTTAAGGGCGTTTATTTCGTCCGCGAGTTCGGCGACTCGGAGTCGCTCACCCGCAAGACGTTTCCGTCGCGCCCCCGGACTGAAGGATTATGGGTGCGTCTGCGCTTCCGCGACAATGAAGTCATTGAGGGCATGATGCCGAACGATCTCTTGCAGGAAGGCAGCGAAGGCTTTTCCATCCTTCCCCCGGATCCGGGAGCGAACACGCAAAGAATTTTTGTGCCGCGCTCTGCGTTAGCCAATGTAACGGTTTTGGCGGTGATCGGGGAAAAGAAAGGTAGCCGGCGCGGACGGCGGCCGGAGGACACGCGCCAGGTACCTATGTTCACTTAGCTGTCTGTTCGAGATCGGCAAACCTGAGCGACTTCAGTCATCATGAACCTGTCAGAAATCGCGTCCGCTCTGGACGCCACGCTTGAGAATGCCGATCCCAACACCGAGATTACCGGCGTTGCGGGAATCGAAGAGGCCAGCGCGGGTCAGATCACCTTCGTCGCCAACCCAAAGTACGCTGCTGCGGCCAAAAGCACCTCGGCTGCAGCGGTCATTGTTTCCAGCTCATTCCCTGCAATTCCGACCGGCATGTTGCGCAGCCAGAACCCATATCTCGCTTTTGCGCGGGCGATCAATCTCTTCTACCAGCTGCCGCGATACGAGCTGGCGGTGCACCCTACCGCAGTCATTGCACCGACCGCAAAAATCGGAGCGAACGCCCATATCGGCGCCTACGTGGTCATCGATGAGGACGTGGAAATTGGCGAGGATGTGGTGCTTCTGCCGCACGTCGTGATCTATCGTGGGAGCAGGATCGGCAACCGCTTCTTTGCCCATGCTCACGCCGTCGTACGCGAATATTGCCGCTTGGGCGACGATGTCATCCTGCAGAACGGAGCTATTGTCGGAAGCGACGGTTTTGGCTTCGCGCGCGACGGCCAGCGCTGGGAAAAGATCACGCAGTCGGGACCGGCAGTACTGGAAGATGGGGTCGAAGTGCAAGCAAACTCGTGCATCGATCGCGCCAGCGTCGGAGAGACGCGCATCGCGCGTGGCGTCAAGATTGACAATCTGGTTCAGGTCGGACACGGATCGGCGGTCGGCGAAGGAACATTGCTCTGCGCGCAAGTAGGGCTCGCCGGATCGACCGTGGTCGGCAAGAACGTTGTCCTAGCCGGTCAGGTAGGAGTCGCTGGACACTGTACGATCGGCGATGGTGTCGTGGTAACCGCACAGAGCGGGACCCACGGCGACATCCCGCCCGGAGCCATGGTAAGCGGCTCGCCGGCTTTTGATCACAAACAATGGTTACGCGCCGTCAGCCTCCTCAATAGGCTGCCAGAATTGGCAAAGGCCATACGCGGCTTCTCCACCGAACGCCCGGCAAAGGACAAGGTAGCGAAGGGAGAGCCGTAGGATTGTTACGGAATGGCAGCTAGCGAGAAAACGGCTCGGTTCTGTATCAAATCGTGTGACCTGGGCAACCCAGATTGCTTCTAAGTATTGAATGAGCGAAGATGCTTCCAACACAGGGCTTCGGACCCTCGTCGGGCCACAGCCGGTGCCGCCGAGCCCGATCCGCGTTTTGCTCCTCGACGACCGCGAGGAAAACCTGGTTTTACGTTCAGCAATTCTCCGGCAGAAAGGCTACCGCGTTGTAACCTCCAGTTCCATCGAGGAGGCGGAGTCCAAGCTGGCCGCCATCGATATCGCCGTTCTCGACTACCACCTCGGCTCCGGCAAGTTCGGAACCGATGTTGCCGAAACGCTCCGCCGCAAACGTCCCCAGGTACCGATAATCATCTTGTCCGCGACTTTGGAACGACGCTTCGGCGGCATCGCCGATATGCACCTGTTGAAGGGCTACAGTTCGGTCGACGACCTGGTAAACGCGCTGCGTTCTTTTGAAGCGAAGAAGCGCGGCCGTCCGGTTGTGGTCGATGCGCGCGACTTTTACTACTCGCGGATCTCGATGGCGATGGGCGACGACATCGTACTGGAGATACTGGACCGCGATGGCAACTGGCAGTTCGTGAATGACTACTTCGCCGCAATGAACGGTCATAAGCGCGGGTGGTTTGTAGGTAAGAATCTTTTCGATCAGTTTCCGCAACTGGGGGACGAGTGGCGCGAGATCGTCCGTACCGTCTCCGACACGCGCGAAACCTATATCGACCGGCGCGGATTCCGCGGCGCTTCACATCTGCCGCAGAAAAGCCCGCACTGGACCTGGAATGTGCTAATTTTCCCCATCAAGCTCCATGACGACCGCGATGGCGCGGTGCTAACCGCAAGGCTGATCGAGAAAAAGTAGTGGCATGCTCCGACCAAGAACCTCTCTCTCACCTTCGTTCCGGTGGCAGCGAGCTCGCAATCGTCTCCATGACGGTTTTCATCAGCGCGTCGCGATCACTGAAATCGTGAGGATCAATCGGCGGATGGAAGATCACAGCCGCCGTTCCAGGTCTCAAGGCAAAACGTGTCTTCGGCCAGCTTTCGTACGTTCCCAGGATGGTTACCGGCACGACCGGTGCGCCGGAATCCATTGCCAGATGGAATGGTCCTTTCTTGAACGGAAGCAGTCGTCCATCACTGCTGCGCGTGCCTTCCGGATAAATCACCATGTGAAATCCCTTTCCTAGGACCTTCATTGCTGCCTGAACGCTTTCGATGGCCGCCTCATGATCACCGCGGTCGACGGGAACAAGTTCGCCAAGCCTCATGCCGGTCCCGAGAACCGGCACACGGAAGAGTTCCTTCTTAACGAGCACCGAACAGCGGCCCGGAATGACCGGAATCAGGACCGGCGGATCAAGATTGGAAGCATGGTTCGACATGAAGATGTAATTGCGCCCGGCTTGCAGGTGCTCGCGGCCGTGCACTTCGATCCTGACGCCGACCAACAGCACGCCCCATCGTCCCAGACGCGTTGCCGTGTAGTAGAGAGGGCCGGCCTTGCCGGTTATCGCGGCGTAGATGACAAGAGGCGGACCGACTGCGAGGATGGAGATTCCCCAGAAGCACAGCAGGACAATAGCCCGTATCAACGAGCGCTCCCCGGCTCGTCGTCGCCATGAATCCACGCGGTGCGATGTTTCCGCTGCTCGGACGTGAGGTTTGCGATGTCCTGCAGTTCGTACACTTCCTCCTGGCGAGAGCCGAGCCGCAATTCCACTTCGCGTTTCCCGCGCCGGTTCTCCAGTTGCAGACGGACGGTTGTTCCGGGCGGCAGGCGAGACAATTCCTCGTCCAGTTGCGCGTCCGCCGGCCTGCCGTTGATTGCCGTCACGCGGTCGCCCACGCGAACCCCTTGCCGCTGCGCGTCGCTATTTGGATCGATCTGGACCACCTCCGGCTGGGCGCCGAGATTGGTGCTCGTCGTAAAGCCCGCAGTCGCGAATTCCGTGGTGTTCACAACAACATGGAGTCCCGCAAATTGGAAGAATTCGTCATAGGGAAGCTCCTTCACACCGGCAACGTAATCGCGGAAGAAAGCAGCGAAACTCTGACCGGTGACGGCTTCTGCGGCTTCTTCAACACCAGCGGAGTCGGGAAAATAGCGGTGCTCCTTCGCATAATGCAAGTTCATCCACTGGAACAAGTCACGGAGCGATTTGCTGTCATTCGTCAACTGGCGGATGCGGAGATCGAGTAGGATCCCAAGCAGTTCGCCCTTGTTGTAATAGCTGATGCTGCGCTGCCGCGAGCGATAGAAGGCGATGCCCTCAAACCATGCGTCCAGACTGGATTGCTCAACCGATTGCCAGTCGCGCGCTGGCCGGCGCTGCAACTCCGTGATCTCTTCCGATACCGCGCGTAAATACTGGCTTTCATCGATCAGCCCTGACCGAGCCAGCAACATGTCTCCAACTGTGCTGGTGACACCTTCGCTGAACCACAGCGCACGTGTATCCATCTCGTGTTGATAGTCGATCGGCTCCAGCGACTGCGGCCGAATCCGCTTCACGTTCCACAAATGAAAAAACTCGTGTGCACTAACCCTGGCAAGGGGCAACAGATTGGCGCGCAGAACGTCTGCGCTGAGCTCGATAGCCGTTCCGTAAGCATGCTCCATACCGCCGCCACCGGGCCCGCGCGGGAAGTGATACAAGAAGGTGTACTCGTCATAGGGCCGATCCTGCATCCAGTCGACCGCGGCATGAGTAATGGCGGCCAGCGTCTTGTCTAGCTGCGGCAGGTCCCAATCGGCCGGATTTCCATCTACCACAATGTGGTAGGTCGCTCCGTCTTGTTTGAAGCCAGACTGCTGAAAGGTACCCACCGCTACCGGGCTATCCGTGAGTTCGTCATAATTACGCGCAATACCCACAACTTGATCGACCTTTCCCGGCGCAGCCGCCCCCAGGATATGAAGATCCCTCATCTCCCACGTTGTGGGGGTATCCAGCAGGCGGATACTGACCGGCTGCGATCGCAAAGCAGGCGAGTACATCAACACCATCGCCCAGTTAAAGAACCCATGATCGGTATCCAGCGCGCTTCCAAACGGCCCTGGGGCATCGACATGAACGTCATAGCTGATCACCACGCAGCCCGGAGGTGCGGTAATCTCCCACTCGCTGGTCTTGGTCTTCCGCACCATCGCCTCCGCTCCCGAGGCATCGCGGGCCTGGACGTCCTCGACATTAGCCGCGAAATTGCGGATCTGATAAAGAGCATTCCAGGCCGGCATATCGACCGTGCGAACGCCAGTTCCATCGCGAAGGCGAATATTGACATGAGCCAGATGCCGGCTGGGATCAGCAAGCGAAACAAAATATTCGGTTGGCTCGGGTTGGGCGCTGGCGGGCGAAGAACAACTAATAGAAGTCGCAGACCAGGCTGGAAGGGAAAGAACAATTGCGAGACTGGCACTGAAGCATGCGGTGATTGCAGTGCAAAAGCGGTTCACGCGGTGGTCGCGACCTCATGCAAGGTTCTGAGTTTCGCCGGCAGCTTCCGGTAGATGTCGCCGAAACCGCCATTGGACAGAATTGCGATTACATCACCGGCGCGAAGCTCGGGCGAGATGGTCTCAACGATTGTATCGGCGTTGCTGAAAAGCCGCGCCGGCTTTCCCGCGGCATTCAACTCAGCAACAACCCCGGCGGGGTCGAGTCGCTCGTCTTCGGGAATGGCTTCCGACTTGAAGACATCTGCCAGCACTACCGCATCCGCAATCGACAAGCTCTCCGCCAGTTCATGCTGGAACACTTTGCGCCGTAGAGTATTCGAGCGCGGCTCGAGGATCGCCCATACACGCCGGCCGTGATAGCGTGCGCGCACGGCTTTCAGCGTCGCGGCAATCGCGGTAGGGTGATGAGCGAAGTCGTCGATGACGGTGATGCCGTGCACCTCGGCTTTTACCTCAAGCCGTCGCTTTACGCTGCGAAATTCCCGCAAGGCTTTGGCGATCAGATCCACCGAGATCCCATAGTCTGCCGCCATGGCCGCCGCCGCTGTCGCGTTGAACACGTTGTATTCGCCGGCGAGAGAAAACTCGAAGTCACTCCACGACCGGCCATTGTGAAGCAGCGTCCAGCGGGTTGCAGCCGCATCGTACCGAAGGTCGGTGATTCTCCAGCCAGAGCTTTCAGCAAAGCCGTAACGCTCAACGCGGCAGAAGGCGCGGCTGGCGCACTCGTCGACGTTGGCATGGCCATCCCATGCGATCAATAGCCCACGCTTTGGAATAAGGTTGACCAGTCGCTGGAATGCGGTCTTGACCTCATCCAGATTCCTATAGATGTCGGCGTGATCGAACTCGACGGAGGTGAGGATTACAGCGTCCGGAAAATAATGCAGGAACTTCGGCCCTTTGTCGAAGAACGCGGTATCGTATTCGTCGCCCTCGAGGATGAATTCGGCTCCCGATCCCAACCCGAACGAGCTGCCCAGATTCTCCGGTATCCCACCGATCAGGTAGCTCGGAGAGCGCCCGGCATAATGAAAGATCCAGGCCAGCATGGATGACGTTGTCGTCTTGCCGTGGGTTCCGGCAACGACCAGACGCTGCTTGTCCTGCAGGAATTCGTCATGCACAATCTGTGACATCGACTGGAACGGAATCCGCTGGTCAAGAACAAGTTCCAACTCGACATTGCCCCGCGAAATGGC
>JASHXK010000262.1 GCA_030043575.1 Terriglobales bacterium | reverse complement strand
CGGGCACGCCCAAGCTCGACAACAACAATCCCGACCCCGCCTTGCGCAAAGCCCCAAGATTGGGACTTCAGATCGTACAAAATTTCCAGTTCGCCGGTGACAACCTGTGGAAGAACGGCACGGTCTATGACCCCAAAAGCGGCAAGACCTATAGCGGAAAAATCACCATGGCCTCTCCCAAGGAATTGCATCTGCGGGGATTCATTGGCGTGTCGATGTTCGGCCGTACGGAGACGTGGACGAAAGCGGAGTAGGGCCTCTTAGGGGATGGCTGCAATATCCGTCCTAGGCAAACCGAAAGCGAGCCTACGAATCCCCAACCGAGCCCATTGTCAGGCTGCTCCGCATGTGACAAATACGTAAATCGCGGAATCGTTCTCGGGCGACAGGGATTCCCGAATTGGGAAACGGCGGTAAATGTCGCTGCTGTTGCCGATTCAAATCGGCTCCCGCGACCTTACGATGGAGTGTTACCGAAACGGAACGGTAAGACACGCGTCGCATCGCGCCCTCTGGCCAAGCTGAAATCATAATTCTCATCCCTGAGGTTCTGTGATGAAAAAAATTTCCGCTGTTGAAGAAGCCCGGGCCATTATGACCGAAGGCATCGAATGGGGTGTCTGGAAATGGCTCATGGAAAAGAAGCGCGTGCGCGCCGTTGCCGATGAAGCCAGAGCTGCGCTGGATGACTGCGAGATGAAAGTCAAGCTGACCTGGAGCAGCGATTACAAGCTGGCCTATAACCAGCTCGTAAGCGAGAACGGCAACGGCAATAGCAAGCGCCCGCGCAAGCCGTCGAAGAACAACGGACAGGCAGCGGGGAAGATCACCGATCCGAAGATGCTCGCTGCGGTGAAACGCATTGCCGAAGCCGACGATGACGCCTACAACGCCCACGAGGACGCGGAAGACATCTTTGCCGATGCCGAGCGCAAGATGAGCACCGCTTTGGCTCGCGAAGGCGCGCGCAAAGCTCTCGAGGCCTATGATCTGCACGAAGCGGCCATCCGCAAGGCGGAATCGCTGGCTCGAGAAATACCCAGGTCTGGGCTCTAGGTACGAGGACGAGCACGCTGCCAGCGGAGAAAGCCCCATCGGCCTTGTGACGCGCTTCAGCATCCCCTTCCCCCTTGGCGCTGAAGCAGGGTCGATTTTCCCGCGCTGTGCAGCGCTGCTCGTCCTCCGCAAGTAATTAGCCCACCGCGGGAGCGGTGGGTCAGCGACGGAATTTACTTCCGGAGCCCCTTCAGCGGCGGCACACCGTCGGCGCCATAGCGCTTCACAATTCCGGAACTTCCCTCACCATCGCTGCGTATCCTCCCATGTCAAGAGTTTCAGACGGCCAAGCGCTGCCGGGGCCCACAAGATGCGCCGCTTTTGCGCGGATTGGGGTGGAGGAGCTGGCGCGAGCCGAGAGGAGAAGACAATGGACAGCAATTTTGTCGGGTTTGCAGCAGTTGTGATGGTCTTCACCATACCGCTGGCGGCGATCTATGCGTTTTATCGGGTGCGGCGCTTGCGCACCGAAGAGCGGCTGGCGGCCATCGCCCGCGGCATCAACGTACCCATGCAGCCGGAGCTGACCGAAGCCGCCCGTTCGCGGCGTGCCGGCATTCTTCTGACCAGCGGATCGATCGGTTACGCGCTCGCGTTCGCACTCATCGCCCGCGCCGAACCCGATGCTTGGATGGCAGCCGCTTTCGGCGTCATTCCGCTGGCGGTTGGGATTGGCTTCTTCCTCGATTCGACGCTGATCCGCCGCGACGCTAAAGCGTAGCTTGCCTCACAAAAGTGCAGTTCAGGCCGGCACTTCGCCAATCACGCACTTGAGATATGCCGTCTCCGGCACATTCAGCAGGACGGGATGGTCGCGCGCCGCGCCGTGTTTCTCAAGCACGCGCACCACTCGTCCCGCGTCGGCTGCGGCCGACCCCAGCATTTCGACAAACTCCGCTTCACTGACATGAAACGAGCAGGAGCACGTGACCAGCGTGCCTCCGGGGCGAAGCATCTTCAGCGCGCGCAGGTTGAGTTCCTTGTAGCCGCGCAGCGCGGTCGGCACCGCGCGCTTGGTCTTGGCAAAGGCCGGAGGGTCGAGAACAATCGTGTCGTACTGCCGCCCGGCGGTCGCATAGTCCTTCAGCAGATCGAACGCGTTGGCCTCGATCCACTCGATCTCGCCCGCGCAATGTCGGTCGCGATTGAGCTGCTCGTTCTGCTCGGCAACCTCCAGCGCCGCACGCGAGACATCGACCGCCGTCACGCTGCCGCAGACCCGCGCCAGATGCAGCGCGAATCCTCCCTGATAGGTGAAGACGTCGAGCGCCTCGCCGTGCGCATAACGCGCCGCCGCCGCATAGTTCTCCCGCTGATCGAGAAACGCGCCCGTCTTTTGCCCGCTGAGCGCGTCGTAAAGAAAGTGAACGTCATTCAACGTGAAGATGGTCTTCGAACGTTCACCTCGCACGAGCTGCGATTCCCGCGCCGGCAACTGCTCGAGTTCACGAATATGCGAATCGACGCGCTCGACAATGCTGGCACCAGGGAAGTGCTCGCTCAGCGACTCCACCACCAGCCCCCGCAGATCGTCGCGATCGAAGGCCTGCGTCAGCGCCTGCAGCGAAACCACATCGTTGTACTTGTCGACGATGAGTCCGGGCAGCAGGTCTGCTTCGCTGAAGATGACACGATAAGAATCGCAGCGGGTGCCCCGGAGCCTGCCCTGAGCTTGCCGAAGGGTCTGGCGCGGTTCCAGACCCGGGAGCTTGTCGGAGTCGCCGACCTGCTCGCGAAACCGCACCGCGCTTGCGATCCGCTTGCGCAGCAGATCTGGCAGCCCTTCATCGCTGATCTCCTCGTGGCTCAGCAGGCGAATCGCGATCTGTGAGGCGCTGCTGTAGAGCGCCGATCCCAGCCGCCGCTCGCGCTCATCCCGCACCCACACCAGCGCGCCGGGCGCCGCGTCCGCAGACCCAACCAGATCGGATCGATAGACCCACGGATGTCCGCCACGCAGTCGAGCTGCGCCACGATGGTTGACCGTGATCGTGCGATCCGCCAAAACATCCTCTCTGGAATCAAAGGCTTATCTTACGCGTCGGCCGTGGATTCGATCGCC
>JASHXK010000261.1 GCA_030043575.1 Terriglobales bacterium | reverse complement strand
GTCCCGGCTGAGATTGCCCTGCAATGTTGCCGGTCAGCGTAGAGGTTGAACAGTGCCGCTGCCATTTGTGAGCGGCCAGCGTTGTGGACACAGGCAAACAAATACGTCTTCACATGCTGAATGGCGCCACCTTACTGCTATGGACGACTACTACCAGAATGGTCCGCTACCAACCTGGATTGGCTGGTACGTTCAGCATCTGCCACATTGGTTTCACGCCTTCGCGACCGGCGCAACGTTGGTGCTCGAACTTGGCCTGGTTTTCCTGATGTTTTTCCCGCGCCGCTGGCGCATCGCCTGCTTCTTCATCGCGACCGCTTGGCAGATTCCGGTAATTCTGACCGCCAACTACACCTTCCTCAACTACCTGGTGCTGCTGCTGGGAGTGTTGTTACTCGATGATCGCTTCATCCTGCGCTTCACGCCGGCCCGGTGGAAGGAAAAGCTGCTTTTGACTGCGACCCCGGCGCAATCACCGCCAACAGAACCGTCACAGCCAGCGACTGACGACGCATTGCAGCCAGTGCGGCGTAATCCAAATCCTATCAGCGCATTCAAACTCGCTCTCACCAGCGTAATGCTGATCTGGATCTTCTACGCAACCACCGCACAGATGATCTTGCTGCTGGTTCCACGTGCCCCGCTGCCGATTTCACCGATCACCGCGCTCGAACCATTTCGCATCGCTAATCGCTACGGGTTGTTCGCTGTGATGACTCGCGGCCGCTACGAAATCGAGTTTCAGGGATCGAACGATGGCGTGAATTGGACGCCGTATCCATTCCGCTACAAGCCACAGCCGTTGAATGAGCACCCGCGCATCTACGCGCCGTATCAACCCCGCTTCGACTGGAACCTATGGTTCGCGTCGCTCGGTTCATGGCGCGAAAACCTGATCGTTCCCAGTACCGAAGAACGCTTGCTCGCCGGTGCGCCCGATGTCCTCGCGCTTTTCGCCGGCAATCCATTTCCGCAAGCTCCACCGAAACAGGTGCGGGCCATGCTGTGGCAATACTGGTTTACCCCGATGGCGGAAAAACGCGCGACCGGAATGTGGTGGCGACGCAACCTGCTCGGACTCTACGGACCAGTGCTCGAGCGTGAAACGGACGGGAAGGTCGTAGTCGTTGAGTTCCCTGAGCCACTGCCGCCACACTTCTAAGCAAGTTTCCCATCGCTGCCCGCCGTGCTAGTGTTGAGGATGCCTCATCTGCAACCCATCGCATGAAACGATTTCTCGCTATTGTTGTGTTCCTGATCCTGTTGGCCGCGGTTTTCTTTATAGAGGCCGGCAACTACCTGGTGGTGAACAACCTCCAGAAATCGGATGCCATCGTCGTGCTCGCCGGCGATCAAGCCGATGATCGCTACTACCGTGGCCTAAAGCTGCTTCGCCAGGGCTACGGGCAGCATATGATCCTCGACGCCACCACCGCGGTCACGTACGGACACTCATATACCGAGCTGGCCGCCGACCTGGTGGCCCGCACCGCAGGAGCCGAGGCGTCACGGGTCATCGTCTGCCCGATCAACGGCGACTCGACCAAGGAAGAAGCCACCGATGTAGGCGCCTGTCTGAAGACCCTGCAACCTCCTCCGCATTCCGGGCTTGTGGTTACCGACAACTATCACACGCGCCGGGCACTCTCGATCTTTAGCAATCGTCTGCCGGAATATCGTTGGACCGCGGCCGCCGCCGACAACTCCTACCTTTTCGGCACGCCGTGGTGGAAGCATCGCGAGTGGGCCAAGACTTACCTTACGGAATGGCAAAAGCTGATCTGGTGGGAACTCTTTGACCGCTGGCGCTAGACGTGGAAATCATCTGTCCTGGATTTCTCATCTAGAGAAAGAAGACCACTCCGGAGGTTCGCATGCCGCGTGCAGCGCACAAGAAAAGCTCAAGTTCGCAGCCCAGACGCTGGTCGGCCTCGGTCACCACCGACTCAACCCACCCTCCGGAGGGACTGTTCAACCAGAGCGCTGCAGTCATCGCACGCTCGCTCGCGTCTAAGAAGGTATCGCCGAAAGGACCGGGCTCCGGGATGCGAATGTTGACCTTCTACATCAACCGTGCGGGTCATAATCTGAGCGCCAGCCGCAAGGCGGAATTGAACAAAGCTAAGAAGTTGCTCTCCGAGCGCATTGCCAAACAGAAGGAAAAGGGTCCTAACAAACGCGTGGCCTAAACGCCCGTGCCGCTGGGAACTTTCGGCTCTGATGGCTGTGGCCGCTCGGCGACCGATGGCCGGTACGACACGTCTTTCCACAAGCTCGTCGGCTGCACGAAATATACCCGCACGGCCGCGAGCGACGCCGCCATCAGCACGACGAAGGTCCGGATTGGCGCCGTCAGCTTCTTCAGCAGGACCCCGTCAGGCACAATCGTGTCCAGCGCGGCAAGTCCGTAGAACAAGCCTTGTCCCCAGGCAGCAATCGCTCTCCAGTAAGGTGGCAATCCGACGGTCGCCAGCGCGGCGGCAATCATGCAATACGGTATGACGATTCGTCCGTATTTCGCGCATAGGAAGTGAAACCGCATCCGGTTTTGCGAACTCAACATCTCCGGCATCAGCTTCAGCGTCTGATACAAGCCCGCCTGCAACCGCACCTTGCGGCGAAATTCCGATTTCAGCACGGTTGGGAAGTCATACATTGTGGCACTCGACTCCAGGATGATGCGATAGCCCTTGAAAAAAGCTACGAGCGGTTCATAGACGTCATCCAGAAGTGTGCCCGGCGGGAGCGGCGTCCATAGCGAGCGGCGCATGGCGCCGAATGCTCCGGTGTAGCCGAAGGTCGAGTCGATGCGTGTCATGCGTTTGCGGATCCACAGCTCGTAGCGCCAGTAGAGGCTGGTTGTTGTCTCCTCGCGGGTTTCGCCCTGCACGATGATGGTCTGCGGACTTACCCCGCCAACTTTGGGATCGCCAAAACATGCAATGACCTTGCGCAGGCAATCGCGGTCAAGTATCTGGCGCACATCGTTGAGCACCAGGATCTCGCCCGAAACCAGAGGCACGCCTGCGTTCAAGGCAGCGGCCTTCCCGCCGCGTGGAACTCGCAGAAACTTCACACCCCGGCTGGCGAAGCTGAGCGCAATTTCGTTTGTGCGGTCGGTCGAGCCATCGGAAACCACCAGGATTTCCATCAGCTCGCGGGGGTAGTTCTGTGCGAGGATGTCCTTCAACTTGCGTTCCAGGAACTTCTCCCCGTTGTAGACGGCAATGACGAATGACACTGTCCGTAGCTTGTCATCCTTATGCACGGGATTGCTGGAACACCGGGCCAGCCAGGCGAGCAGCAGCGGATAGCCGATGAGTGCGTAGAACACCATCAGGCACGCTACCGTGAACACCGCTAGGCAGATGATCTGACTAAAAGAAAACATCGTCGCAACTACTAAGATACAGGAACCGCAGCCTGGATTATTCGCATTCGCGAAGCTGCGAACCATTTCGAACACGCCCATGTATCGTTTGTGACGTGCGATTCATCTGATAATTGATTCTTGCGCCTGTTTTCATTCTCCTCGAAATCGCTCGCCATCTCACGAGCCGAGTTCGCGCAAGATGGGGCCGAGGCAACCGCGGTATAATCGGAGGTTTGCTGCAATGTTAAGTTCCAGCCAGAGATCCCACGGAAGGAAAATATGCCGACAGATGTAATCATGCCCCAGATGGGGGAATCGATTTTCGAAGGCACCATCACCAAATGGCTGAAGCAGCCCGGAGAAAAGGTCCAGCGCGACGAGCCTCTGTTCGAGATTTCAACCGATAAGGTCGACGCTGAGATTCCCGCGCCCGCCTCCGGAACTCTGCGGGACATTAAGGTCCAGGCGGGCAATACAGTCCAGGTCAATACGGTTGTTGGAACCATTGCGGAAGAAGGTGCGGCCGTATCTACTCCACCAGCGGCGCCTTCCAAGCCGGCTAGCGGCGACGGAGCCCGTGCCCCGCAACCTGCATCCCCGCCGCCTCCAAAGGCGGAGGAGCCGCAGGCGCAGGGAAAAATTCCAGCCGATCTCTCAGCAGACGAGAAAACAGGATTGGAACGCCAGCAGCAAGGCAAGGTCGAGGAGTATGCGGAGGCCGGCGAGCAGGAGCGTGTTCGATCCAGCCCGTTGGTCCGGCGCATTGCCAAAGAGAACAATGTCGATCTAACCAAGGTTGCCGGTACTGGCATCGGCGGCCGCATCACGAAGGACGACATCGAAGCATTCGTCGCCAAGCACGGAGCAGGAGCACCTGCAGCTCCGAGTGCGCCAAGCGCTCCTGCCTACGCTTCGCAGGCTGCATCCGCAGCCGTCAGCATGCCTGCGGTCACCACCCCGCTCCAGCCTGTTGGCGGCGTCACCCCCGGCGACATCGTGCCGATGTCGGTCATGCGCAAGAAGATTGCCGAGCACATGGTCATGTCGAAGCACACCAGCGCGCACGTGCACGGCGTCTTCGAGATCGATGTCACCCGCATCGTCAAGATTCGCGAGCGCATGAAGTCGAAGTTCGGGCAGGCCACCGGTAACAAACTCACCTTCACGCCATTTTTTGCGCGCGCTGTCATTCACGGCATCCGCAAGTGGCCGATCATCAACTCGTCGATGGAAGGCGACAACATCCACTATCACCCAGCCATTAATCTTGGTATCGCCGTCGCGCTGGACTGGGGACTGATCGTTCCGGTCGTCAAAAGCGCTGAGGAGCGCAGCTTCGTCGGCCTGCAGCGCGCCATCAGCGATTTGGGTGAGCGTGCCCGAAGCAAGAAGCTGAAGCCGGATGAAGTCCAGAGTGGAACCTTCACCATCACCAATCCCGGAATCTTCGGCGCGATGTTCGGCTTGCCGATCATCAATCAGCCTCAGGTGGCGATCCTGGGCGTCGGCGGTATCGTGAAGCAGCCAGTGGTTGTCACCGATCAAGACGGCGCGGATTCCATCGCCATTCGCTCGATGATCCACCTCAGCATCGGCTACGATCATCGCGTCATCGACGGCGCCGTGGCCGATCAGTTCATGGCCGAGGTGAAGAGCTTCTTACAGAACTGGAACGAAGAGCTGCTCTAAGCTGGCGACTAGCCCTTCGCTCTTAGCTCGCCGAAAAAACGGCAGGACCACGTTCCTGCCGTTCTTCTTTTTCACTCCGCAGACACTTCCGCAAACAGTTGTTCTCCGCACTGACGTCGTTGGTCACTTTCAAGATGTTCCCAGTCGATTCGAAATGCGACCTGCGCCAGTTTCAAGCTCATGATCTCCTGAGATCGGATTCTGGTTTCAATCCTGCCGTTTTTTCTCGAATGTGGAATGACGTGTTCGAGCCTTGCGTTTTCATAATCATGAAGAGTCGGTCATAGCATTTTCGATATGTGACGCTTTTCTAGCATTCTTTCATTGCGAGAATGTGCTGCAAAAATGTCTTGGCGACTGGCTCGCTTTGTTGAATAATGCTCGCCCATCAGGCATTGCAAATTCCGAGGGCAAGAAATGAAAAGCACGCGCTCCCTGCTGCCGTTCGTCGTCGTGTATCTTCTGGTAGCAACCTCCTCTCCGGCACAAACCTTTCGCGGAACCATTCTGGGCTCAGTCACCGACACATCGGGGGCAGTCATTCCCGGCGCTACGGTCAAGGTACGCAACGTCGACACCGGTCTAGAGCGCGTAACGCAAACCAGCGCCGACGGCAGCTACAACGTCCCCGAGCTTCCGATTGGAACTTATGACGTCACCTGCTCGCAAGGCGGCTTTGAAACTGCCGTGACCAAAGGGGTCACAGTGAACGTTGCCGCCGAGAGCCGGGTTGATGTTGTGTTAAAGCCCGGACAGGTGGCGCAGCAGATTGAGGTCACGGGCGAAGTCCCTCAGGTCGATACCACCAATGACGTGTTGGGCGGCATTCTCACCTCGAAGACCATTGAGAGCATTCCGGTCAACGGCCGCGATTACACCAAACTGATCTACACCAATCCCGGTGTGGCCGGCTCGCCTGACCAGATCACCGACTCGCCCGGCTCCTACGGCGTGTTCTCAATGAATGGCTCGCGTGGTCGCGCTAACAACTTCCTGCTGGACGGCACGGACATGAATGACGGCTTCCGCAATGATCCGGCGATCAATGAAGCCGGCGTCTTCGGCGATCCGGCGACCATCCTGCCGCTCGACGCAGTGGCTGAGCTGCATGTGCTGTCGAATTTCCAGGCCGAGTACGGACGCAATAGCGGCGCCGTGGTCAACATCGTGACCAAGAGCGGCACCAACAACTGGCATGGCACGCTGCTGGAGTACTGGCGCAGCGGCGAACTCGGTGCGCGCAACTACTTCAACATCGCCAGCCAGCCGAAGAATCCATTCCTGAACAATCAATTTGGAGGATCTTTAGGCGGCCCCATCGTGAAAGATAAGCTGTTCTTCTTTGCCGACTACGAAGGCCAGCGCGAAAGCGGCTCGCAGGCGGGACTCGCTTGCGTGCCGGACGCTAATTCGATCGCGCAGGCCGAGGCGATGGCGGCGAAAAGCGTGTACGGAGTAAGCCAGCCGATTCTGAACCTGCTGAAAAGCGATCCCTGGCCCACCGCAAACATTCCCGGCGCAAGCGCCAATGTCAACGGCACTTGCAACGCCCCATCTCCCACAGCCGCGGCCGATAATGTCGCGCTTTCTACTCCCTTCAGCAACGATGTCGACAGCGTGATCGGCAAGATTGACTACAATCCCAGCACCAATAACAACTTTACCGGCCGCTATTATTTCGGAAACAGCAATCAGAGCTTTCCCTTCGCGCAGCTGGCCGGCGGTCTACTGCCGGGCTTTAATACGGAGACGCCAACGCGCGTGCAGCTGGCCTCGCTGTCGTGGGTGAAGATCGTCAATCCCTCGCAGGTGAACGAGATGCGCTTCGGCTGGAACCGGTTTACCGAGGGGTTCTTCCCCGAGGATAGCGACTTCAATCCCGCGTCAATCGGCCTCGACACCGGCGTCAGTTCCTATGATTACGGGTTGCCAAAGATAGTGGTGGGCAGCTTCGCCATTCTGGGCTCCACGCCCAGCGTGCCCCGTCAGCGCGTCGACTCGAACTGGGATTTCGTCGACGACTACTCCTGGAAGATCGGCCGCCATGATGTGAAGTTTGGCTACCAATTTACTCGCACCACGATCCAGATCATCCAGGATTCAAACTTCCGCGGCGAACTCGATTTTGACGGTACCTCGAGCACTCCGGCGCTGGTACAGTTCCTTGAGGGAGTACCGTCGAGCGGGAGCCAGGCCTCCGGCTACACCAAACGCCACGAATACCAGAACAACGACGGACTTTACATCCAGGACAGTTTTCGCTGGACTCCGAAGCTGACGGTGAACCTCGGTTTACGTTGGGATTATTTCGGGGTTGTGGGTGAGGACAACAATCTCTTTTACCAGCTGTCGCCCGCAAATGGGGGAACGCTGGTGCAGGTCGGCGGACTGGGCGGGCCGTCGAAGCTCTACCAGCCCGACTGGAAGAATTTCGCGCCCCGCGTGGGCTTCGCGTGGGATCCCGCCGGCAAAGGGATGACGGTGCTTCGCGCGGGCTACGGCATTTACTATGACGCCTTCTCACAGGACATGTTCCTGGCCCACTTGCCCTACAACTGCACCTTCTGTCCGGGTCCGGGTTACACCGGCGTAGGGGCGGCACCGATCACGTTCCTAACGGCGAACACGGGCCCGATCACGGCGGGCTCACCTGTCTTCGGCAGCGCCACACCGCTGGACAACTTCTTCGCCATCGATCCCAACATCCGCACGCCGTATATACAGAACTGGAATGTGAATATCCAGCAGGCGTTCGGTAACAAAGCCACGCTGGAGGTCGGCTACGTCGGCTCGAAGGGCACGCGGCTGTTCCGCTTCCAAGATATTAATCAGCCCAGCCAGGCGCAGATCACTGCCTATGACACGGGCCCGGCTTGTGTCGGATATGTCTTTCCCAACTGCCCGATTGCCGGCTTCGACAACGCCAGCAATGTGCCGCGAACCGCGTATCCTAATTTCTTCTATGTGAACGAGGAAACCTCGAGCGCCTTCTCCACCTACAACGCGCTCCAGGGGACCTTCCGCACCAACGCCTGGCACGGGTTGTCGACGCAGGTGAACTACGTATGGTCGCACGCCATCGACAACGCCAGCGATTCGGACGATTTCATCCCTAACGCATCGCAGCCCAACAACAGCCTCGATCCGTTGGCCGAAAAGGGCAACTCGAATTACGACATTCGCAATCGCTTCAGCTG
The DNA here is from genome assembly GCA_030043575.1 of Terriglobales bacterium. Taxonomy (GTDB): domain Bacteria; phylum Acidobacteriota; class Terriglobia; order Terriglobales; family Acidobacteriaceae; genus Bog-257. Next base: position 1,503 of record JASHXK010000261.1, on the reverse strand, counting down.
GTATTACACGTATCAATTCCCCAGCTCCAGCCCTTCGCGTCTGAAGAGCGGCTGGGGCTTTGACGGGACAACCACACTGCAGAGCGGACAGCCCTTCACGTTTAACTACAACTTCGAGGGCGATTATTCGGGATCGGGTGAAGGCTTTGACCGTCCAGATGTGGTTGCTCCAATCGTCTACGGCGGCTCGCCGGCGCAATACATCAGTCTGTCGAGTTTCGCCGTACCTTGCACTTTCGGCAACACGACGGCGACAACGCCATCCGGCGATAGCAACTGCCTGGCCGGCAGCCGCCATTTTGGCGACCTGGGACGTAATTCCCTCGTCGGGCCGTCGTTCAAGGAGTTCAACTTCGCGGTATTCAAGGACACGAAGCTTACCGAGCGGACCAATCTGCAGCTCCGCGCGGAGTTCTTCAACATCTTTAACCATCCCAATTTTGCTAATCCGGAGCTCCCCAACTTCATCGCCGATCCGGGCGTGAATGGAATCTCGTCGAATGGACGCGGCATCGGCTATTACGCCCTGACCGCAACTGGCGATGTAGGTATTGGCAATCCCTTCCTCGGCGGCGGTGGACCAAGAGGCGTGCAGTTCGCGGCCAAGGTGATTTTCTAGGGAGAACGCTGGGTGGCGCACGCCTTCAGGCGTGCCTGACAATGTGAGTATTTCTTGGGACGGCTTTAGCCGCTGAGGTAACTGTTCGCACTTGACCGCAGCGGCTAAAGCCGGTTTTCGTAAGCATGGGTTTTTATCTGCACGTCTGAAAGCGTGCTCCACCCTAGATTCGATCCGTGACAACGTGGAACAACAGTGTCGACGCGGTGACGCGGCTGCGGCCATAATACAGAAACAGCGCGGCCCATATGATCTGCAAGAGCAGAATCACAGGCGCGGAACCTACCTGCACGAATCCAGCGGACAAGTCAGGCACTACCGGTAGAGCGACCGGCATCAGCAGAACGAACGCTCCGAGGTAGATCACCGAAGCAATTGCCATCAGCTGATAGACCGAAATGCGAGACGTGCCACGATGGTCTGCGCGCAGCCATTCCGAGCAGGCGCGCCATCCCCAACTCGCGACCACCGGAACCAGAGCGGCAAGGCGAAAGCGCTGGGTCAGGAAGAACACGATCCCTACCAATCCGGAGAATGCGAAGATCGCAGACGTGATCGCTTGCACCGGGATGAGAGGCTCGCCAGCCAGGCCAGACGCGTAGGCTGCTTTCTTGGTCGGCCCCTGAATTATGAGATTGTGAGTTTGGAAGAGCCGTGCAATGGCAGGATTTGCAGCACGCAGCGGCATGCCGTAGCAGCAACCAAAGCTCAAGCAAGCCAGGCGTCCAACCGATTCGCCTAGCGCATATGAGATTGCCGCCGCGGCGAAGATCGGCAATGCCGGAAGCTCGCGACGCAGTACATGCGTAGCGAGAGGCTTCATCGCAATCAGTAACAGCGGCAAGGCGATAGTCGCGACGAAGGCCGCACCGGCAATGGTGAAC
>JASHXK010000260.1 GCA_030043575.1 Terriglobales bacterium | reverse complement strand
TACGAATACATCTCGCGGCTGGCGCCGCCCGGACAACAAGGGACGTATATGGGCTTCTCGTTTCTGCCGCTGGGGCTTGGGTCGCTGGTGGGCGGGCCGTTCGGCGGCTGGCTGTTGCGCCACTTCGGCGAAGAGAAGCATCAGCCGCAGATGATGTGGGTGGTGATCGTCGCGGTGGGCATAGCTACGGCGGTGCTGTTGTGGATTTATGATCGCGCGGTGAGGAAAGAGGCGACGGCAATTAGCAACTAGCTACGAGCCGCGAGCTAAGCATTTGTGCCGTTGCCATGTTCGCCAAGCGCGCGATGGCTCGCGCCCAATCCTTCGGCCGCTAACTCGATTCAGTCCAGCGCTGGTTCGGTAAATTCGGCCGAAATGGTAATGAGTGCTTGTTGGTCGCGCGGTCACACAGGGTGGTCAGAAGTTGGCGGCGGGATTCGCCGTTTTCGAGATCCATGGCCAGCGGCAAGTCCAGCCGTACATTTTTCGGCGTGCAAGTCAAACTCTGACTGCGCACAAGGTTGCATACCGGGTCGCGCGCGATGCTCAGGATATATCCTGACCCGGTCCGGCTAAGATACTCTTCTCGGATTTCACACCCGGAGAGATTAAAAAAATAGCGGACCTGACCATCCGGGGCCGTGACATTGGCGACACGAGTCCGATCGCCTTCGCGGGTAATATACTCGACCGACCACTGGTCACCAGTACTCGTTTTCTGAAACTTAAGCCGATCGTGCTCGTCGTATTGGTTGAAGATGCTGAAACTGTAAGCCTTTGACGAGGCCGTGGCAGCCCCGGTTTCGTGGATGGCAATCATGTTGAAGCGACTGTCGTATGCAAACTTCTGCCTCTGGCTGCGCCAATTCCACGCCTCGGCTAGACAGCTCTCCGGATCATATTGGTAGCTTACCCAATGGCCGTTGTCGTCCTGCGCGCGGACGATGCGTCCCGCGGCGTCGCTGGTTACTGACACGGATTTTCCGTGAGGCGACGTGATCCGCTGAATATTTCCGTCCCGATCCCGTTGAATCACAAGGCGTTCACCCCGCGCATTTCTTTCTTCTGTGACCGCACATTGTCCGGGCTTGCTGTCAGCGTCGCAGCCTTGAATCGTATATCCACCACCTTCCCTCATGGTGACTGTCCAGCCACCGCGTCCATTCCAGGAAATGCGCGAGCCATAGAATCTGTCAGGACTGGTTTTGTTTTCGAATACACCATCCGCATAGCCGCTGCCCGGAGATATCCGTGCATAGATCTCACGGGAACCATCCGCCATGACCAAAGCCACCCAGGAGAACTTTTTCACGTCGCCAATGATGAACATGTCATAGGAGGTGCTCGATCCGACGCCGAAGGAGCGGACTCGAGTATCCATGTTTCGTTGGGTACGGACGAAATCGATCGGGATGCTGTCTTCTACGAACAGATCCTGGTAAGCGCGAAAATAAATGCCCGTCTCGATGTCAAACGGGTCCGCCACGGTGACCTTCCCAACCAGCGGCACGCGAATAGGATCGCTCGGCTGGAGCACTTGGGCCGCGCCAACCAGCCAACTTGAACCCAAACAAATACTCAACAAGGCGAAGCGTAGGCGCATACCGGAAGTTTGCTCCGAAATGTGTCTTTATCTTCCTGCGAGAATCCGCACAGCCCAGGCAATCCCCTTGTCCCGATATTGTCTCGGAGATCAGCTGCTTTCGGGTGGGGATTAAACGAAGAAGCCCGGACCGGGCATCCGGGCTTCCTGATCTTTCTATCTATTGCTTTGACATCGCGCCGCCGGCCATGGTGTATTCGCCGGTGCACTGGTACTCGGAGCCGCCATCACCCGTGCCGGTGAGTTTGCACGTGCCCGAGCCTTTGATTCCTTTCATCTTTCCCGTGCCGCCGCTGATCTGCCACTTGTTCGTGCCGGACTGCGGCATTCCATTGTTCATCGTCCACATACCTGAATAATCGTAGAAGACCTTGTCGCCGCTGTCGAAGGTCTCGACGTAGACGCCCCAGTTCCTCGCCTGGTTTCCCTTCACGTCGGCGTGCTCGGAATATATCCCACTCTTTCCCTGCGCGCCGCCGATGTCTCCCGTGCTCGTACAATTTCCTTGCGACAGGGTCAACATATGGCCCTGCTGGTCAGGAATAGACATGCTCTCCTGCTTGGTCGCCTTGTCGCATTTGCCGGACAGCGTCGTCTTGGTTTGAGCCGAACCCACGGCCCCGGCCAGAGCAACCACCAAACACCCACACAGAATCCTGCGGTTCATTCGCAATCTCCTTTGACTGCAAACTGGATTTTGTTGACTGATAGCGGCCTGAATTGTACACCTGTGCTACTGGGTTTCGATACGAATTAGGCGCCACTCCCTCTATCGCGGCGAGCCTGTGCTTGTAGCGTCCTTCGACTCCGTTCGGTCGCACGCGCGACCTCACGTCGCTCAGGATGACAACCCATATTGAAAGCGGAAGTATCGGATGGGAGGGTTATTCGTCGTGATGGACGGCGATTTCATCCAGCATGGTGGGCGCTTCGTACTGCTCCCAGTAGCTGTAGCCTACGGGAATGCCTTTCGCCCAATCGAGCACGCCCATCCAGATCCGCAGCGGCGTACGCAGCCCGCGCCGGTCATGAATGACGCAGCGCACCAGCGTAGCCATAACGATGTATAGCAAAATGGCGGGAAAGGCCACGGCTACGGCGAAGAGTCGTAGGAAGAAGTAAAGGTGCGGCATAGCGTCCCGGTTTTTGAGGGGAGCGACCCAAAGGCTTCTAAAAGCTTGGACGTTATTATGCCCCAATTGGAGTTGTTCTGCCGAGATGTTAGAGAAAATTATTTTGTCCCTAAGACCGAACAGCTCCCGCTAAGGAGCTGTTCCAAAATGCGACTGTTTACCGGATTCTAAACTACGCGTAGATCCCGCGTTGCCGGATCGTATACGCGACGCGGTCGATCGCCAGCATGTAGGCCGCAATGCGATTGTTCACATGATGGGCCTCGGCGAAGCGCACCACTATTCAAACGACAAGACTATCAGGCGGCCAATAAGCCGGCTTTCTTTAGTTCTCTCACACTCAGGTGCACTGGAAATATGGAACTGGTTCCCTTCCGCCTCGCTTCAATTAAGGCATCCTCCACCGCGCTTTTCCGCAGCCCTAATCGATCTGTGAGAAACGATGCAAGGTCCTTTTCAGTAGCAAGGTGCTTGGCCGGGACAGGGCCGCCGCCGCCGGTGATGGGTGCAAAAATGACGGAGTATTCGTGAGCTCGCGTCGCTGACCCTTCGCGTAGTAAATGAACGAACCCCTGTTTCTCCTGCCGTGCTTCCTGTTCCAAGGCCTTCACCAGGGGATCATCAGGGCTCTTAAGAAACACCCGACGCGTAGGGACCTGCTTGTATACGTCTGCCTTTTGCAGTGCGTCCACAAGAGCCGACCAGGTGTCGCGTGGACCCTTCCTGTCGTACCAAGGAGTCGCGATTACCAACTGCCATTCGTCCAATTGAGGGACGTAATACCAATCGAAGAACGACACCGGCATCGATGACCTGCTCAGAGCTTCGAGCATTCGGGCCGCGAGGACGACATCACTTTCTACCAGTGTTGTTTGATCCACTGCAAAACTCCATCGGGGGCGGTTACAGCCGTCACCATGTCGCTGCCCTTTAGGCCAGCAACCTCGTAGCGCCGCTCCACGTCCCAATCCTTTACAACATTCCAGTTTACCGCGAAGCCGGGGTCGGCCTTCATCTCGTCGTCCCTCTTCTTCTCAAGTTCCGCAACCTTTAGGAGAACTTCGAGGTTGTGCTGATACACGTCGTTCACGTAGTCGCGGCCTAATGGGAACTGATGGCGCTTTGTCTTCTTTGCGATACATGCCTTCAAGGCACATTCAATCGCGAGACCGGCCAGGTAATACGCCCCCTGCTCCTTGCCATTATCAGCGAGGACCGTAGCCTCGGCCGCTCGCAATTTGGCGAGCTCCTGAAACTCCTTTCGCATTCTAATCTTTGGCGGCTGATGCTTCTTCGTCAACCCACGTTTCCTTCAGAGTCGTTCGCTAGCACGTTACGCGTAGATCCCGCGTTGCCGGATCGTATACGCGACGCGGTCGATCGCCAGCATGTAGGCCGCAATGCGATTGTTGACCTTATGCGTCTCGGCGTAACGCACCACGTCTTCGAACGACGACACCATGATGTGCTCCAGCTGCTCGTTGACCACCGATTCCTTCCAGAAATAGCCCTGGCGGTCCTGCACCCACTCGAAGTACGACGCCGTCACCCCGCCGGCGTTGGCCAGAATATCGGGCATCACGAAGACGTGCTTATCGGCGAGAATCTCGTCGGCCGCGGCGGTGGTCGGGCCGTTCGCGCCCTCAACCAGAATCTTGGCCTTGACCTTGTCGGCGTTGCTTGAGGAGATGACGTTTTCGGTCGCGGCGGGAATCAGGATCTCGCAATCGGTCACCAGCAGCTCTTCCGTGGCGCGCTTCTCGGCTTCCTTGAAGCCCTGAATCGTGCCTTCCTTCTGGCGATACTCCCACAGCGCGTGAATGTCGATACCCTTGGCGTTGTACAGTCCGCCATCCCACTCGCCGATGCCCACCACCTTGTAACACGAGTTGTGCATCAGCAGCGCTGCGTTGGAACCGACGTTGCCGAATCCTTGAATGATGACGCGCGTGTCTTCGCGCCGCATATTCAGCTTCTTGATCGATTCGTCGCAGATGATCATCACGCCGCGGCCCGTCGCCTCGCGTCGCCCGCGCGATCCGCCCATGTTCAGCGGCTTACCGGTAACGACGGCCGTCACTGTCTGGCGCATGTGCATGGAGTAGGTATCCATCATCCACGCCATCACCTGCTCGTTGGTGTTGACGTCGGGCGCGGGAACGTCTTTCTCCGGGCCGATGAACTCGATCAGCTCCGCGGTGTAGCGTCGCGTCAGCCGCTCCAGCTCGCCGCGCGACATGTTCTTGGGATCGCAGATAATGCCGCCCTTGGCGCCGCCGAAGGGAATGTTGACCACCGCGCACTTCCACGTCATCCAGCTGGCCAGCGCGCGCACTTCGTCCAGCGTGACATCGGGCGCATAGCGAACGCCGCCCTTGGCCGGGCCGCGCGCAATCGAGTGCTGCACGCGATAGCCGGTGAAGACTTCCAGCTGCCCGTTGTCCATCGCAACCGGAATGTGGACGATGATCTCGCGATTGGGCTGCTGCAGAACGCGCCACAGGCCTTCATCCAGCTTCAGCTTTTCGGCCGCGATCTTGAAGCGCGCGGCTTGTTGTTCCCAGGGATTGCTTTCTTGTTCCAACACATGCGTGGTAGCCATAAGATCTCCAAAGGTGACTGCAGACGGGTGCAGTATGAATTGCGCGATGGGCCAACAGGGCCGCGCGGCTTGAATCAGGGCAAACCTAAAAAGTATATGCAGCGGCAAGGATGCAAGTAAAGCGCGGGCGTTGGGGCAACTACGCCGCTTCGACGGTGAGCTTCAATCCCATGGCCCTGGTCACGGCCACCAAGGTCGATAACCGAGGATTGCCGCGCCCGGATAGTGCTCGATAAAGACTTTCGCGTTCCACCCCGGCCGCTTTAGCTACCTTCGCGAGGCCTCCTCTGGCTTCAGCAACGTGACGTAATGCGATCAACAGAACTCCGGGATCGTCTGCGTCCTCGAGGGCGGCTTTCAGATATTCGGCGGCGAACTCTGGGTCCTTGCGCAGCTCGCGGATCACCGCTTCACTATGGGATATGCTGGCCCTGCTTTTCACGTGGTACTCCTTTGCTCGTAGTCTTGCAGATGTTTGACGGCTTTCGCGATGTCAGCCGACTGCGTTTGCTTATCTCCACCACACAGCAGCAAAATGCATGTGTGGCCGCGGTGGGAGTAATACACGCGATAACCGGGCCCATAATCAATTCGCAGTTCCCAGACGCCCTCGCGTAGAGCCCTGCAATCGCCAAAGTTACCAACGGAGAGCCGGTTGAGAGGAACAAGGATTCTCGCGCGGGCTCGATCATCTTTTAAGCGCGACAGCCACTCGCCGACGACGTCTTTGCCGCTCCGCGTGACGTACCGACGAATTGCGATCACTATTTCATTGTAACTTATAAGTTACACGGCGACCAGTGCATCGCTGCGTTCTTGCCCCACCCCCACGCATCTACTACGATGTAGAGTTTGCTTCGTGTGGGGTAATTCATGGCAACCAGCCGCAAAACTAACGGGAAAGCTCTTTCTGAATCGCCGGTGACCGATCTGTTCGAGGCCGGGCGTCATCCGTCGCCATCGGAAAAAAACTGGGCCGACAAGACGCTTGGGCCCACGCTGGAGAAGGCTCCGGAGCGGCCCATCGGCGCGCCGACCGGCGTCAATCTCGACGAGCACGGCCACGCCCGCTTCACCACCATCTCCGGCATGCCGATTCGCCGCCTCTACACCCAGGCCGATCTGCCCGAAGACTGGAGCTACGACAGCTATCTGAACTATCCCGGCCAGCCGCCGTACACGCGCGGCATTCACGCTTCGGGCTATCGCGGCAAGATGTGGACCATGCGCCAGTTCTCCGGCTTCGCTTCGCCGGAGGAGACCAACGAACGCTACCAGTACCTTTTGACGCACGGCAGCGGCGGCCTGTCGGTCGCCTTCGACATGCCGACGCTGATGGGTTACGACAGCGATCACATGCACAGCGAAGGCGAGGTGGGCAAGTGCGGCGTCGCCATCGACTCGCTGGAAGACATGGAGATCCTCTTCCGGGGCATCGATCTGGAGAAGACAACCGTCTCGATGACCATCAACTCGCCCGCGTCGATTCTGTGGGCGATGTATCTGGCGGTCGCTGAAAAGCAGGGCGCGGATTGGAAGAAAATCTCCGGAACCCTTCAGAATGACATTCTCAAAGAGTACATAGCCCAAAAGGAATACATCTACCCGCCGGCGCCGTCGATGCGGCTGGTAGTCGACACCTTCGAGTTCGGCTCCAGGTTCACGCCGAAGTTCAACACCGTTTCCATCTCCGGCTATCACATTCGCGAAGCCGGCTCGACCGCATTGCAGGAGCTGGCGTTCACCATCTACGACGGCGTCGAATATGTGGAGTGGGCGCTGCGCCGCGGCCTCGAGGTCGACGAGTTCGGCCCGCGCCTCAGCTTCTTTTTCAACGCGCATAACGATTTCTTCGAGGAGATCGCCAAGTACCGCGCGGCGCGAAAGATCTGGTACCGGCTGATGAAGGACCGCTTCGGCTCCAAGAGCCAGCGCAGCTGGCTGATGCGCTTCCACACGCAGACGGCAGGCGTCTCGCTGACCGCGCAGCAGCCGATGAACAACATTGCGCGCGTCGCCATCCAGGCGCTGGCGGCCGTGCTGGGCGGAACCCAGTCGCTGCACACCGACAGCTACGACGAAGCCCTGGCGCTGCCGAAGGAAGAGGCCGTGCGCATCGCGCTGCGCACGCAGCAGATCATTGCGTACGAGTCGGGCGTGGCCAATACCGTCGATCCGCTGGGCGGCTCGTATTTTGTCGAGCGGCTCACGCTCGACATGGAAAACGGCGCCTTCGACTACTTCGACAAGCTGGATGCGATGGGCGGCATGGTGGCGGCCATCGAGAAGGGTTATCCACAGAAGGAGATTGCCGAGGCCAGCTACCAGTTCCAGCGCGCGACCGAGGCGAAAGAGAAGATCACGGTTGGCGCGAATGAGTTCATGGTGGAGGAGTCCACGCCGGAGATCCTCTACATCGGCGAGGAAGTCGCACGGGCGCAGACGAAGAAGCTGGACGCCCTGCGCGCCCGGCGATCCAACGAAGCAGTGCACCGGTGCCTGGAGGCCCTAAAGAAAGCTGCGGCCCAGGAGCCCAAAGCCGGAGCCAACGGCCAGATCTCGCCGGTGAATACCATGCCGTTCATCCTCGACGCGGTGAAAGCGTACGCGACGGTCGGCGAAATCTGCGACGCCCTGCGCGAGGTCTACGGGACGTACGAGGAGACGGCCTTCGCGTAGAAGCGGTTGTCGGCTGCCAGTTGCGGTTCGCACTAAACGGCCATCGCTTAAGCTTCGCTCTTCAGTCCCACCGCCCGCGCCAGCGCTAGTAGCCTAAATATGTAGCACTAAAGTTTAAATAATCTGCCAAAATTTAATGGCATTTTAAGGGATATACAAATTAGCACTATAGACGCAGCTAGAGATGGCCCTGTAGTGCGCAGAAACGGCCCTAGAATCGACGATCGTCTGGCGGGGTGACCTGTAAGTCTCGGAATAATTTTTCGTGCCGCAAATCGCTTCTAAACGCAAATTACCATTTTGGAACTGATTGAGGCGTAAGGAGTTAATTCCCATTTTGGGAATAGCCGCAGTCCCTCGGCTGTCTTCGACCGCTTCGCGGTCTCACTTCACTCGGGATGACAGTTAGGGGCGAGACGAACGCTGCGCTTGCTGCGTTCGACAAAGAGAAGTTCGAAGCCACGAAAGACAAGCTGCTAGCCATCAGTTGATAGCCGATAGCTGACTGCCAGACAGCCGATAGCCGAGGGCCGACTAGCTCTTACTCCACCGCCAGATCAAACTGAAAGCTTTCTCCGCCGACGGGCACTGTGACACGCACGGCGCGGCCCTTCTTGCCATGGTCGGCTACGGCGGCACTTTCCGACAACTTGCCTAGCGGATAATAGACGACGCCAGCGACATTGCCGCGCGGCGGAATGGTGTTGGCCAGCAGGCCGCACTGCTCGACATA
>JASHXK010000259.1 GCA_030043575.1 Terriglobales bacterium | reverse complement strand
GCGCTGGCTGGAGATTGGGATCCGGAGAAGTATCACGACACCTTCGAAGAAAACCTAAAGACGCTGATCAAGGCACGCCTGGAAGGCGAGGAGGTCACGCCGGTCGAGAAGCCAAAGAAGCTGGCGCCGGTGGTCGATCTTATGGCCGCGTTAAAGGAGAGTTTGGCCAACGTGCCCAAGCGTCCGCCGCAACGCGTTGCCGAAGCCGAGCGCGAATCGCAGGTGAAGGTGGTAGCTGCCAAGAAGACTAAGTCCCGCCGCAAACCCGCGGCGTAAGGACGGCCTAAAGCGAGACTGAATCACTCAAGGGAGAACCATGCTGAGTCCAGTGCTCGTCTTTGTTACTGGTGGAACCCAGGATATTCGGTACATCGACAGCCGTCTGGTACAGCGCTTGCAAAACTTCGTTGCCAATGCTCGCGCCCAGGGCATGACGTTCACCTTCAACAACTTGCTGCGCACTCAGGCACAACAGGCCGGGATCCAGACATCCAATACCAAGAACACCATCGGAACCAGCCCGCATACCGCTGGCCTGGCCTTTGATGTCGATGTACATACAAGTCTTAAACCGAATGGCATTAACAGCCTGCCCTCGCTCACGGCGGCTGCGCGACAGCCGAACTGCAACTTTTCGCCGCTGAGCAACCAGATGGACGATCCTCCACACTTTCAGGCCAATGACCTCATCACGCGAGACAGCAGCGGGCAGGTCGATGCGCAATACATGGCTCTGATTGCAGAGAACCAACGGAGCTTTCTTGATCTGGAGCGAATGCGGACCAGCAATCCTGGCCAGTTCGCTTCCCTGGTCACCGCCATTGACTCCTATACGACAGGGTGAGAGGGACTGGTCAGGCCGCAGGTGGCCTTGCTCGTTATGAAAACATTGCAACTCTGCGCACGGATGCGCCAATCCTCCCATGGGGATGCACCCAGCCTTGTCCCTTGGTTTTGGCGACAGGACCGGACAGCGTCAGCCGTGCAGAGCGTGACTTCGTCACGACGTTGGGAGTGCTTCCTGCCGAATTGCAGCCGAAAATTTTTCTTGCAACTTGTCCGGCGTCCCTCGTTCCATCTTGTGGCAGTGCTATCATCCGCCTCAGGAGGGCTCACCCATGTCCCGCACAAGCCTGTTCCTATTGCTGCTGGTCGTATCGGCTGCAATGAGCTGCATGGCGCAGACTGCGCACCCGGCCGCGCCGGCCCCAATGGTTGCAACCGTTGAGAATTTGCCGTCGTTGACCCCGACTGACGGGTCGCAGTCGTTCCAGGTCACCCCCGCCAGCCCGCGTGACGATGCTGCTGTCTTGCCGTACGGCGACATCTGCTACAAAATTCGCGCCTACATCTTCAAGCGCGATGGCGACCATGCGCCGGAGATAGTTCGGAGCACCACCTGTGGACCGCGGATACCACATCAGAAAAACGTTGACGGGCCCCCAGCAAAGCTCATCCCGGCGAACTAGTACTTTGTATCGGGGGATGGCTTCTAAGCCGCGGGAGGAATGCTATCGCAGTTTGGCATTTATGTGCGAGAGCCGAAGAAAGAGCGCCGTAGCGCAGCGTCAGTCCAGCCCAAGACGGAGCGTTCGCGGCGTCCTGGGTAAACGCAGACTGTTGATCTGAGCTCCGTAGGCACCCCAACAAAAAGGCGCACGCGACCAAGGTGCGCCTGTGCGTTTGTAACCGGCCTCTACTCACCGAACCGAAATACCACTCCCGTCGAAAACCGCAGGTTGTTCTGCCCATTGCTGTAATGATTGGTGCGCAGCCAATCCAGCTGACCTGCGCGGATTGAGAACATGCCCTTCACCGGAATATCCGCTCCGCCGCCCACCGCTATCGCGAAGGCCGAATCGTTAATCGATCCGTCCAATGCCGCCGCATGGAAACGATCCACACCGAACAGCGCATGCACGAACGGCGTGATGTGCGGCGTGCGCACCTTGATCGTCGGCCCGAACAGAAAGGTGTAATCGTGGGCGCTGATGCTGAACGGCGAGCCATAATAGCCGCCGAAATCCGCCGTACCCCCCAGCCAAGGCGTGAAATTGAACGTGCCCTCTCCATTCCAGCCGTTGAGGCTGTATCGGCTGGTCTCTCCCGAAGTACTGCCGTTGAAATAGGAATATCCGCCGAACACGTCGAACTTGGACGTGCTCTGCTGGGCCGTAGCCGATAAACTAACCAGCATCAGCGCCGCACTAAGTACTGTGAGTTTTCGAATCATGTTGTAATGACTCCTTTTTCCAGGAAGAAGCTCCCAATCTTCCTATCGGCAGATGTGGGCTGGACATGAAAGGGGAGTCGCGCAGAAATGTTGGCAACCAAGCTGGCTCGCGTGGTTCGTAGGGTAATTGCCAATTGCAGAATTTCAACTTGGGTTACGGCGGATTTGTATCAGGACACGATTTTTTTGGGCTTTAGCCCCTGCAGAATCCTCCCAGTGGCTAAAGCCCGGTCCTAGCAGGAAGCCGCACGGTTGAAGCCGTGCCCTGATACAAAGCAACTCTGTGCAAGCGGTTGTCGACAATTGCCAATTTGCTAATGGCCCGTTGCTAGTGGCTGCGAGAACTTCCGCTCGATCTTCTCCCGATAGCACGGGCCTGAGTTGTAGGTGCAGAACGGATACAGCTTGCCGTCCGGCGTCGCATAGTGAATCACGCAGCGCTTCACTCGTTCGATGTCATAGTTATACCCATCCTGGAAGTGCATGCCCGCAACCAGTAGTGTGCGATAGGTGAAGGTCCCATCCTTGCCGTCGCGTCCCAGCTTCTTGTTGGTCAACCCTTGCAGCGTCTGCAAGAACTTGGTGAAGGTCAGGCCTGGCGGCGCGAATTCCGGCTTGAAATGCCTCTTCAGCGCATTCCAGGCTTTCATCTTGCTGTAGAACCTGAAGCGCGCTTTGCCTGCTGAGCGCGAAAGCTCTTCCATGTCCTGCAGCATATTCGGCACATCAACAAAGCGCGTGATGGGCACCGCCTGTTTCGACTCCTCGTCGACGAAGAAG
>JASHXK010000258.1 GCA_030043575.1 Terriglobales bacterium | reverse complement strand
TAATCTGGCCCGTGCGCGGCTTGTCCTTGATGTCCTGATCGGTGGGCATGATGGACCACGCCATGGTTCGCTTGACCTCCGGATTGTCGATGTCCCGGGAGTCGAAGGTTGCGTAAATGGAATTGCACTCGCCGTCTTCGCCGGCGGGAACGATGCCGAGGCAATCGCGATACCACGCCGCCAAGCGTTTTGCATCGTTCGAAAATAGAAAAACGCCGCCAATTCCGTCGATCATGAGTTCCTCCCACTCCGCATGTCTTCCCGTCGGCAATTCTACTGCTTTGCAACACAGCGAACAGGTCCGAGGAATTGTAATAAAAATAGCTCGGCTCGGTTGTCGATTTCTTCTGTGCGCGACGACTATAGGATGAACAGTGCAGCGCGAGGCCGAGTTGCCCGCTCGCCAAGCTACGGAATTTTGTGCCGCCGGCTAAAACCGGCTCTGGTTTCTGGGGTCTGCTACCCAGTACTCCGCGCCAAAACCGGGCGCTGCGTGCTGGGCAATCTTGTCGCCGTCCCGCTGAGCGGGACGCGGTTTTGCGTGCTGCAATCCGTGATGGCGCTCGCTAAAGCTCTGAGCCGAGTTTGTCAGCGCTCCTGTGAAGCCCACTCGGAATGACAAAAGGTAAAGCGCTTATCGGCACGAGTAAACTCGTGCCCGGTTACAAAGCAAGCCACACCCGACTTTTTGGTACGGCTGGCGGATGACAGGCGGGGCGGCGCGACTTATCTCACCAGGAGGAGAAGAAGAATGAAATACATCTGTTTGGGATACTACGACCGAAGCGAACACGTAGCCATGGCGGAGGGCGAGCGGAACGCGATGTTCGACAAGTGCTTTGAATACGACGATCATCTCCGCGCCAACGGGCATTGGGTTGGTGGAGAAGCGCTTCAGCCTACGGAAACCGCCCTGACCCTGCACTGGAAGAACGGCAAAGTCGCAACCACGGACGGCCCCTATGCCGAGACCAAGGAACAACTGGGCGGCATCCTCATCATTGAGGCGCGGGACATGAATCATGCGGTACAGCTCATATCGCAACATCCGGCCATTAAGTACGGCAGTATTTTCGAGATTCGGCCAGCCGGGGACATGAGTGAAATCATGAAGGCAAGTGAACAACGACGGCGACAAAAGACCGCTAGCTGAATTGTTCGTTGGCGGACAGCATGGCCTGTCGACGGACACGCGGCTGGCTGCGGCTACCGGGAAGTCAATTTAATCTATTGAGAAACAATGGGTTAACCAGCACGCGCCTTGGACAGCGGATTGCTGTTCCAATGTCTTGGAGGCGGACAGGTCGATCGCAAGGGTATAACTCAGCTTGCATTCCGGAGTAGGGACCATGACAGTCAGACCGGATTTGATTCTTCAGGACCTGAAGGTGGCGCTGCGATCGCTGTGGCGCAGTAAAGGCCTGTCGATCACGGTGATCCTGACGCTGGCGCTGGGCATTGGCGCCAATGCGGCCATCTTCAGCCTGGTACGCGGCGTTCTGCTGCGACCACTCGTCAATCGCGGCGAGGATCGGCTGATCTACATCCAGCAGAGCGCGCCCGGATACGGAAACCAAGACCAAAACCCAGCCTTTTCTGTGCCGGAGATCCAGGACCTCAAGGCGAGCGTGAAGTCCGTCGGGGCGTTTGGGGAATTCTCGGTCATGGGCTTCACCATGATCGGGCTGGGAGATCCGCGCGAAGTTCGCGCCGGGGTGGTCGACGGATCCTATTTCGAGGTAATGGGCCTGCGTCCGGTGCTGGGCAGGCTGCTTGATCAGCATGACGATGGCCCAAATGCCGCCGGCGCTTGCGTGCTGACCTATCGTTTCTGGAAGGACTCGCTGAAGGGCGATCCCACCGTGATCGGCAAGACCATACGGCTTGATCCGCGAACGGCCACCATCATC
Organism: Terriglobales bacterium; assembly: GCA_030043575.1. Taxonomy (GTDB): domain Bacteria; phylum Acidobacteriota; class Terriglobia; order Terriglobales; family Acidobacteriaceae; genus Bog-257. Next base: position 2,410 of record JASHXK010000258.1, on the reverse strand, counting down.
GGTGTGCTGGAGCCGTCGGTGCAATATCCGTCGCAGACCGAGATCCTGGTCAACGTGGTGACCAGCCCGCATCACCTCTCGGCCACCATGGTCACCGGACGGGTGCATCGCATGACCGAGCTGTTCGGCCGCCTGGCGCCGGGCGCCACGCTCGACCAGGCTCGCGCCGAACTGCGCACGGATTATGCGGCGATGATGCGCGACCATCCCGAAGCCTATCCGGCGGGCGGACACTACCAGATCAATGCCGTGATGCTGCGCGACCAGATCACGTCAGGTGCTAAGACGATTCTCTGGGTGCTGCTGGCCGCATCAGGTCTCATCTTCATCATCGCGTGTTCGAATGTCGCCAATCTGATTCTGGCGCGCTCGGTGCGCCGTGAGGGGGAGCTGGCAATTCGCGCCGCTTTGGGGGCGACGACCGGGGCACTGCGGCGAACGCTGCTGGCGGAAAGCTTGCTGCTGTCGGTGGCGGGCGCTGTGCTGGGCATTCTCAGCGCGCAGCCGATGGTGGCAGTTCTGGCGCGCTACGCCTCGCGCTTTTCTGTTCGCGCCCTCGACTTGCGGGTGGATATGAGTGTGCTATGGGTGGGAGCGGCGCTGGCTGTCATTTCGGCTGTACTGCTGGCGTTTGTGCCGCGCCTTCCCTCGGTGGAGTCGTCGGGCGCAATCGGGCTGGTCAGCAGCAGTGGCGTTCGGATCACGGGCAGCACCAGCCGCCGGCTGCGCATCTTTGCCGTCACCCAGATTGCGGCTTCCTTCATGCTGCTGGCCGGCGCCAGCATTCTCATCAAGACCCTGATTACGCTGCAGGAAACGCAGACCGGCTTCGACATGCATCGTGTCCTGGCGGTGAATGTGCCGGTCATGTCGTACGGAAAAACTTCCGGCGACATCATCAATTTCTACCGCGAGGTAATTCGGCGCATCAACGAATTGCCGGGCGTCGATCGCGTTGCTCTGGGTACTAATGTCCCGTGGCGTGACGCAGACTTCGCTCCAGCCCTACAATTCACTGGCGAGGGCCACGTAAGAGGCACTCAAGAAGAGGATCCGCTGGCGCAGCTTCGGGTGGTGTCGCCGGGATTCTTCGCGGCGCTGGGAGTGCCGCTGATTACCGGCCGCGACTTCAACGACAACGACAAGCGCGGCGGCGAGCCGGTGGTGATCATCAGCCAGAGCGTAGCCCAGCGCATGTTCCCTGGTCAGGATCCCATCAACCGCCACATCATGTGGACGGACCCGGTGATCAAGTTCATCTACATCACTCCCGAGCCGCGCCGCATTGTGGGCGTTGTCGCTGATGTGGACGACGAGCATGTCCAGCCCGGGCCGTTGCTTACCATTTACTCGCCCTTTGGGCAGGTACCCGACGATACCAGCAAGGAGCTGCCGCTGTTCGGTGGCCGGCTGTTCGTCCATACCCGCTCGGATCCCCACGCGTTGGTCATCCCGCTGACGAAGATCATCCGCAGCCTGTCTTCGGAACAGCCGGTGGAACGCGCGGCCACGCTGGAAGACGTTCGCGCCGAAGTGCTGACGCCGGACCGGCTGAATACGCTTGTCTTCAGCGGCCTGGCGGGGTTGGCGCTGCTGATTGCCGTGGTCGGCGTCGCCGGCGTGCTGGCATTTTCGGTCAGCGGACGCACGCGCGAGTTCGGCATCCGGCTGGCGGTGGGAGCGCAGCCCAGGCACTTGCTGGTAGGCGTAATCACCGAAGGTGCGATCATGGCCGTATCTGGCATTTTGGCAGGCGCGATCCTCGGTTACGGATTAACGCGCCTGGCCAGCAGTTATTTCCCGGCTCTGCAGATGCCGAGCGCGTGGCCGGTGATTGCCTCGGTTATCGTCTTGCTGGTCGCCGCAACCATCGCGTCCATCTTTCCGGCAGCCCGCGCTGCACATGTGGATGTGACCGAAGCCCTGCGTGCCGAGTAAGGCAGCAATATACCGCCGACAATGCAGAGCGTGGTTGGGAAGAGTCTGGCGAACTCACCTGGCAATTCGGCAAGCACCGGATGGCTGACGGTGCGTGCCCGTTAGCAGAAGCCTTGCTTTGCCAATTCCGCAATATCGTCCCAGCGTAACATCGCTCATCCAACAGACCGCCGGATGCGTTGCCGTCCTTGATGAGAACCGCAGATTCTGCGGGCAGGTATGTATGCTCTGCGTTCCCGGCTGGGATACTTTACCTGGCAAGTTCATTGCAGCTCTGCAACGCCATGCTGTTTTCAGGTTCCGGTGTGCGCGTCACCCGATAGGGTCGTAGCGGTTCAATTCGATGAGCGTCCAACGTCATCGGGGTCGCGCTTCATATAGAATTTGCGATCATCTTCATGCGTGACTCGGAAACCAAGACGCTCGTAGAGCCGCCGAGCGGGATTGATTCTCACAACATTCAGGCAGACCG
>JASHXK010000257.1 GCA_030043575.1 Terriglobales bacterium | reverse complement strand
ACGACCGATCCGCTTGTCATCACGAGCAGGCTGGCTGATTGCTGACTGCTGATTGCTAATTCGCCGCGATTGTAACATCCGTCCCGCTTGGGTTGAACGCCGGCGACCGCCCTTTTAGACTGAAGGAGAATGCACGTCCACGTCGGCGACATGCACAACGCGAAAACCTCGCAGGTGCTGCGAATCTCTCTCGCAGTGACGCTGGCGTATATCGTTCTGCTGGTCATTGCCGGCATACGAGCGCACAGCCTGGCGTTGCTCTCGGAAGCCGGACATAACCTGACCGATTTCCTCGCGCTGCTCATGTCCTGGGGCGCGGTGTATCTGCAAAGCCGCCCGCCCAGCGCGCGCAAGACGTTCGGCTACAACCGCGCCGGCGTCCTCGCGGCATTCGTCAACGGCCTTACGCTGGTCCTGATCTCGTTTTACATCTGGTATGAGGCGTTCAAGCGGCTGCAGTCGCCGGTCAAGGTCGACGCCCATTTGATGATCTGGGTAGCCGCCGCCGGTGTGGTCATGAATGGCGGCATCGCGCTGCTGCTGATGCGCGGCCATCGCGACCTCAATGTCCGCAGCGCGTTGCTGCACGAGATCGGCGACACGTTGTCAACCGCGGCGGTCATCGCCGGCGGCATCGCAATCGCGATGACTGGCCAGCACTGGATCGATCCCGCGCTGTCGGTCGGCATCGGCGTGATGATCCTGTGGTCGTCGATCGGCATCATCCGCGAGAGTCTCAACATCCTGCTGGAAGGCACGCCCAGCGGCATGGACCTGGGGCGGATCGAACACGCCATCAGCGACGTGCCCGGCGTGGAATCGGTCCACGACCTGCACGTCTGGTGCCTGGGCAGCGATACGTATTCGCTCTCCTGCCACGTCGGCATCTGCGATATGCCGGCGTCAGAGAGTGCGATCATCCTCGGCGGAATTCGCGACGTGCTGGGGCAGAAATTCCAGATCCATCACACGACGATTCAGTTTGAACTGAAGGTCTGCGAAGTCAGCGACGGCTGCGTGATTCCCGTCAGCGAAGGCCACGCGCATGAGCACGGCCACGGCCACAGCCACAGCCACTGAAGCAATGGTGGGCCCGCCGAGAATCGAGCGCCGTAGGCGCGGCGATATTTTTGGAGCAGTTCCCGAGTTGCTGTAACGGTTTTGAAAGGGCGCGGCTTCAGCCGCGCCAATCGGCTGTAAACAAGTCGGCCTTTAGGCCCTGCGGTACGTTCCCTCAGCGGCTAAAGCCCGTCCTGTTGGGCCAGCTTTTCGGCACGCCTGAAGGCGTGCCCCTTCAAAGACCGGTACAACCACTGATTACGATGGCGGCCAAGTTTGTTTCGTATCAGGGCACGACTTTAGTCGTGCCGAAAATGTTTTTAACCTGCGGCGGCTTTAGCTGCTGCACGGACTTTGCGCCTGTATTCTGTCGTCGGCTGAAAGCCGACTCAGGGAAAAATAGATGGCTTAACGGCACGACTAAAGTCGTGCCCTGATACGAAGCATCCGAAATACGAGTTTTTTAGCTGCCTGTAAAGTCGTGCCTCATACAACGCACTTTGGGATTGGATCTTTCGATCCGCTGATACTTGTGAGGCCATGTTGTTGGAGAGGTCATTGAAGGCTCGCGGCAACATTCTTCTCGGCGCATCGCTGATTGCTGTCGGCTTGCTGCTCGCCTGCCGCTCCACTACCGCCCCCCTGCAGATGACCCTGAAGACCGCTCCCGACCACCCCAGCATGACCAAGCCGATGACCTTCACCGTACATCTCACCGACGATCACGGCCAACCGGTGAACGACGCAACCGTCAACGGCGCAATCACCATGAAGGTAATGGACATGGGTACAACCAAGCTAGCGTTCTCACCCAAGGGCAACGGCGACTACGAAGCGTCGATGAAGGGCGTAGACATGTCCGGTCCGTGGAACCTGGCGGTTGAGGTCGCGCAAGGCAGCGCGCACGCGAAGAAAGATTTTGAAGTGACGATTTCGGATTGAGTTGATACTAGCGCTGCGGTTGCCGGGACCGCGACGCTTAAGAGTCGACTTAATCGGCCGATGCTTGCGAGAACGCTTGATTACAACGGCTACGCTCTCATCGTCTAACCTTCGCATGTCCGATTGGAAGAAACGCGGGTTGAGAACAGCAGTTGTTGGCATAGCCGGTAGCTTGTTCCTCATTGAATGGGCAAAACACGACTCTTGCTTTTATTTCAATAGCAGCGCCCTGAATGATGCCACTCGCGTACTGCTCGTCTTCAACTTGGCATGGTGGGCGCTGACATTCATGTTCGTCTTTCCTCCCAAAGGGAAGCGATGCCTCTACATTTCCATTGGTTTGGCAGCGGGAATAATTCTCTCCTACATACTCCCGGCACCTCCTATCGACCCACCGAATGCAGCATGGGTTCTGCAAGAAGGGGCCATTCACGTTTTCAAAGACAACGCTCAAGACTTAGACAAATACCACGTGGAACATCAAGCATATCCCGCCTCCTTCGAGGTGAAAGCGAGCTCAGTAGTCCTGCGGCGTTACTTCGATTTTCAATATGTGCCAGTTCGCGAGCAGGATGGCACAATCGAAGCATATCGGATTGAGGGACGACCGGCCCACCCGCCGTGCGGTTGTGATAAAAGTCTGACGTTCACGCCAGATGGTAACATCTACGCCACTACGCAGCCGAGAGCTGCCACGAATGCAGATGAACGAATCAGGAAGGTTTCGTGGTAGCAGTCGACAAATCCGCATTTCATAACTAACACTTGACTGCGTGGGCCTCTATCGTCCGTGCTGTTTTCTATAGATCCGCTCGACCTCTTCCACCGTGTCGACATCCTTCGCCAGCTTGTCCTGCCGCACGCGCACGATCCTCGGAAAGCGCAGCGCGAAGCCGCTGTCGTGCCGGTCGGAGCGCATGATGGCGTTGAAGGCGACTTCCAGCACGATCTCCGGCTCGACCTCGCGCAGGTGTCCGTG
>JASHXK010000001.1 GCA_030043575.1 Terriglobales bacterium | reverse complement strand
GTGGAGAAGTTGCATAGCAAACTTGCCTACACCACCGTGATGACGACCCTGGATCGCCTGTTCAAGAAGGGCCTGTTGGCGCGAGAAAAGGAAGAACGTGCGTTTCTCTATTCACCCGCGCTTTCCAGCGAGGAATGGGAGCGCCGGCGTGCAGGCGATCTGGTTGCCGGATTTCTTGCCGGTCCGCAGCCTTCGCGGGATCTGCTGCTCTCTTCTCTAGTGGACGCCGTCGGTCAACACGATGCTGTGTTACTCGACGAACTGGAAGCCAAGATTCACAAGAAACGGCAGGAGCTCTCCCGAGTAACGAAATGAATCTTACCTATACCATGCGGCTGTTGTGCCTGTGCGGGGCTTCGTTTTTCATGGTGCATATGGTTCTGGCGCTGCTGGCTCGCTGCAGTGCGGGCACGGCCGTGCGAGTTGCCGAGCATATGAAGCCGCGCTCGGCGGCGCGGCTGCTATTTATCCTGCGCACATCGCCCTGGGTATTGACGCTGCTGGTCATCTTGGCGTTTTGCATCCCGAGCTATTTGTGGCTTGAGCCTGAGGCCGCGGGCGAACGGGTCGGCGTGGCTTGCATGGCGATGGCGCTGGCGGGGGTCGCAATCTGGGCTTCCGCGCTGATCAGGCTGGGTGGAGCGGTTCTCGGAACGGTTCGCTATCTTCATCATTGTCAGCATCACGGGCGCAAGGTCGCGGTGCGGGGCGAGGTATCGCCGGCTCTGCTGGTGAAGGACAACGCTCCGGTGCTGGCCGTCGCCGGCGTCTTGCGGCCCCAGCTGGTCATTTCGCAGCGCGTGATGCGCGGGCTTTCCCCCGAGGAGCGAGAAGCTGCGTTGCGGCACGAGCAGTCGCACTGCCTTGCCGGGGACAACTTGAAGCGCTTCCTGATCCTGCTGTCACCCGATCTGTTCCCCTTTGTTTGTACCTTCGGTTCGCTGGAGCGAGCCTGGTCCAGATTCACTGAATGGGCGGCTGACGATTCGGCAACCGAAGGCGATCCGCAGCGCGCACTCTCGTTGGCTTCGGCATTGGTTCGTGTCGCGAAGATGGGATCGCAGCCCCAGCTTGGCTATCTCTCGTGCTCGCTGTTGGGCAGCGACCATGACCTTTCCCAACGTGTAGACCGGCTTCTGCGTCCGCAAACCAAATCAGGCAAACCGGTCCGGGAATTCATTCCTCTGCTTGCCGGTGCGGGCGCGCTCGTGACCTCGGCAGTTGCCGTGGTTACTCTATGGCCCGGCAGCTTGACGCTGGTACATCGCGCGCTGGAACAGCTGGTTCACTAAAACTTCTTATTCCCTGCGTCACCTGACGCCGTTCTGCGCGCCTTTCGCTAAGATGTCTGCATGTCCACTTGGACGCCTGCCAGCCTCGCCGCTGCTGGTCTGTTGCTGGCGCCGTTTCTGTTGCTTGCTTTCGCCGGCCAGCAGGTCATCGATCGAGTGAATCGCCTTTCTCCTGCCGCGCGACTCGCAATCCCCGCGCTAGCAGCGATTCCATACTTCCTCGCCGCCTTTTCCACTCCCTATTTCCAGTGGTTGTGCGTCCTGGTTTACGCTGCCGTTCCCGTCGCGTTGGTTACACTGCTTTGGCATGCGGCACAACGCGATCCCGAGCAGCGCGGCAATTGGCGCGACTTCGCGGTGCTCTCCGTGCTCGGCATTGTCGTCGAGTTCCATTTGCTCGAGCCAGGCTGGCCGGTGCACGTTCGCTCGCTCAATCGCTTGTTGCTGCTGGATACGGGACTATACGGCTTTCTCGCGGTTCGGCGCCTGACCGGGGCGGGCTTTCACTTCTGGCCGCGCCTAAGCGACTTCAAAGTCGGCCTGCGCGAACTGGCTTTCTACGCGCCGATTGCGATTCCACTGGGACTCGGCCTGGGATTTCTCCACGTCCATCCCATTTTGCCGTCGCTGCGCAAATTCCTTGTCGCCTGGACTTCGATCTTCGCGTTTGTGGCGATCTTGGAAGAGACCTACTTTCGCGGTTGGATTCAGAATCTGCTGGAGCGCCGCATCGGACGGCTGTGGTCGCTGCTGATGACGTCGGTGCTGTTCGGCCTGTCGCACTTCAACAAAGGTGCGACGCACTTCAACTGGCGCTATGTGCTGCTGGCGACGTTGGCGGGAATCTTCTACGGGCGGGCATGGCGCGAAGAGCGCCGGCTGGTCGCGCCCGCGGTCACCCACGCGTCGGTCGATACGATATGGTCAATTTGGCTGCGATGAACCTGCGGCTCGTGCCACTGCAAATAGGCGAGCCCGACTCGCATCTGGTGGTGCACTGCGCTCGGAATCGCAATTGCGAGGCACAAGCCCACGATTCCGTGCGCCAATCCGAGGGAATACAAATTGCGATAGCGTAGAAATAGAGTGCAGGCGGCGATTCCCCATATCAGCGTGACAACCATCAGGAAGAAATTGGGCAGATGCGCGACGGCGAACAGCCCCGCGGCGACGATGACCGCTAGAGTTCGCGTTGGCAGCAGCCGCAGCAGCCGCACCAGAAAGAAGTCCTGCATGATGAATTGCTGCACCACTGCCCACAGTATGTAAGCGAGCACAGACGCCTCCGTCGTGAAGCCGTGAAATAAGACCATGTGGAGCGTGTGCATCCGCGATGCGATCCAGATCACCAACCCCGCGCACAGCATGGCGGCGTAGACGATCCACAGGGAGCGGCGGATTCCCGAGAGCCCCAAACCCAGCGAGGCCGCAGTCGCCCAGGATCGCAGCGTCGAGACGACGATCCAGCAAAAGGTGGCCATTCCGATCAGCTTCTGCATAGCTGGACCGCTCCAAAGTGCGATCAGGGTTAGTGCGAAGACGAGCGTCAGTTCGAGCAGATCTCGCGTGCAGAGGTTGTTATGGCGCGGGGATGCGAGCGATCCTTGCGATCGCGAAGTCGTAGCAGACACGACTTGACCACACTTGTCGGGGAGGTTCAATGTTACGAATCCAGCCATGATACTAGGAACCGAGCATTCGCTTTACAAAATCCGACAGCGACGGGACAGACAGTGACGCCAAGTCGCGGGCGCCCACCGCCTCCGCCGACGCCGCTTCATCATCGCCGATGATGAACACGGTGCGCATACCTAGCCGGATTCCAGCCTCGATGTCGCGCACAGAATCGCCAATCATCACGCTATTCTCCGGACGCGCAGCCGGGAAATCCTGGAAAGCCTGTTCGAAGAGTCCGGTCAGCGGTTTGCGGCAGTTGCACTGTCCGTCGTCGTGGGGACAGACATAGATCGCATCCAGCCGTGCTCCATGCGCCGCCAACCGTTCCCGCAACTGATCATGCATTCGATCGAGATCCTGCTGTGAATACAGGCCGAGCGCGACCCCACGCTGATTGGTGACGACGATCACAGTTCGCCCCCAGCGATTGAGTGTGGCGACAGCATCCTCCACGCCCGGCAACAGCTCAAACTCCTCCCAACAGGTCACGAACTGGCCGTTGGGCAGATTTCGGTTCAAGACGCCGTCCCGATCTAGGAAAACGTGCGAAATATTCCCCAACTTATTGCTCGCGTTGCCGTTCATCGTTCCTATAATTTTGTTAACTAGCCCTCGCCACCGGTTCTGGGAAGATCCTCAACATTATTCGTTATGCAAGAGGGGCGGATGCCATCTTCTCTGAACCTGGCCGGCGTCTTCCATGACGCGCTTACCGAACACATCACTATAATCCGGCGGCTCCAATCGCATCAGGACGAGTTTGAGCGCGCTGCCGTACTCATCAGCGAAGCCCTGTCGCGCGGCAACAAAATCCTCTGGTGCGGCAATGGAGGCAGTGCCGCCGATTCGCAGCATCTCGCTGCGGAACTCGTGGGGCGATTCCGCCGAAGACGTTCCGGACTTGCTTCCATTGCCTTAACCACCGACACGTCCGTTCTAACGGCCGTGGCGAATGACTTCGGTTATGAGGAAATCTTCCAACGCCAGGTTGACGCGCTATGCCAACCGGGCGACGTTGTCGTTGGCATTTCCACCTCCGGGAACAGCAAGAACGTTTGCGTAGCGTTGCAGAAGGCGCATCAGATCGGCGGCAGGACGGTTGCGATGACGGGCAAGAGCGGTGGACGTCTGGCCGCGATCGCCGATGTCTGCATCCGCGTCCCCTCCACCGATCCGGCGCGGATTCAGGAGGCGCACATCCTCTACGGGCACATGCTGTGCGAATGGATTGAGCTCGCTACCTGCATCAATCAGGCATTGGTGATGGCCGGAGGTGCGGATTGATTCAAGGATTGCGTGAAATCCTCGCGTTGGTTGAGTCCGGCTGGAATCACCCCCGAGTTGTCGTCGCCGGTGACGTGATGCTTGATCAGTACATCTGGGGCGAGGTGGAGCGGATCTCGCCCGAGGCGCCGGTTCCGATCGTGCGTGCCACACTACGCGACGAGAAGCCCGGCGGCGCGGCTAACGTCGCGATGAACCTCGCCGCACTCGGCGCGTGTGTCACGCTGGTCGGCCTTGCTGGCAAAGATCGCGAACAGCAGACGCTGGAATCTTTGCTGGCAGATCACGGCATCGAGCCTTCGCTGGTCACACTGGCAAGTACTCCTACCACTACGAAGCTGCGAATCCTTTCCGGCCATCAGCAGATGATGCGAATCGATAGCGAACGCACAACAGCGCTTTCCTCGGAAGATTGCCAGCAGCTTCTACAACGAGCTTTTGCGGCGATTTCGGACGCCGCGGTCGTCGTGCTCTCCGATTACGCCAAAGGCGTGCTCACGGAGGAGGTTTGCCAGGCGTTGATCGGCGAGGCGCGGCGACGCAGAGTTCCGGTGCTGGTCGATCCCAAATCCCCGAATTTTGCTCGCTACCGCTGCGCAACCGCCATTTGTCCAAACCGGAAGGAATTAGCTGCCGCAACCGGGGAAGTGGCGAGTGATCTCAACGCTTTGCTCAACGCCGGCCAGGCTCTCGTGCCCGCGCTTGAGGTGGAATACATCGCAGTTACCCTGGGCGAAAAGGGAATTGCCGTCCTCCAACCTAACTCCCGATCGCACGCGCCCGCGGTTGTTCGACAAGTGTATGACGTTTCTGGCGCGGGCGACACCGTGATTGCCGTTCTCGCGCTTGCCGCCGCCAACAAAATCCCCATCAAAACAGCGATTCGTCTGGCGAACGTCGCCGCCGGAACCGTCATCAACAAAATCGGCACCGTTCCTGTTCAGCGCGAAGAGCTGCTAGGGGCGCTGTCGGAGCAGATCGCGCTCCGAATGGACAAGAAAGTATTGCAGCGTGACCGGCTGCCGGGGCGGATTTCAGCGTGGCGATCGGCCGGCGAGCGCATCGTCTTTACCAACGGTTGTTTCGACATTCTTCACGTCGGACACATTTCTTTGCTGGAAGAGGCGCGGCGCAAAGGCGAGCGCCTGATTGTTGGACTGAACAGCGACGAGTCGGTGCGCCGGCTGAAAGGTCCACTCCGGCCGGTCGTTGCAGAACAGGAACGCGCGCGCGTGCTGGCCGCGCTGAGCTCGGTTGACGCCGTAGTCATCTTCGAAGAGGACACGCCGCTGCGGCTGATCGAGACCATCCGTCCCGATGTATTAGTGAAGGGCGGCGATTACACCGAGGACACCGTCATCGGCGCGCACGAAGTCCGCGCCTGCGGCGGACGCGTAGAGCTGATTCCTCTCGTCGGCAATATCAGCACTTCGCGGCTCATTGCAAGATCCATAGACAGTGCTTCAGGAAACTCGGCCGCGAGGTTATTCTCGGCATGACACGCTTCCAGTTGTCACCGTTGTTCTTCTCGGTTCGCTTGCCAACCATGCTGGCCATGTTCTGGCGGCGTCACATCGGCCGCGCGGCCATTTCCGGCGTGTCGCGCAAAGATTCACTGTCATTCATCATCTTCCGGCTTGATGCGCTGGGCGATGTGGTAATGACCACGCCGTTGTTCCGCGCGTTGAAGACAACTTATCCGGAATCGCGCTGTACGGTGGTCGTTCAGGAACAATACAAGCCGCTGCTGGTCACCAATCCGCACATCGACGAGATCCTGACCCTGCCGCGCATTCGTCCGGCCTGGCTGCCGCGAGGTGTCAGGCGGTTGCTATCGGCGACATTGCTGTACTGGACGCGGGTTCGGCGCAGGCATTTTGACTTCGTCATCTCGCCGCGCTGGGACGTCGATGAGCACCTGGCAACATTTCTCTGCGTGCTAACGCACGCCAGCCGCCGCGTAGGTTACAGCGAGAACACATCAGCGGCGAAGCGGCTGATCAATCGCGGGTTCGACGGGGCTTACAACATCTGTCTACCAGCGGGGCCGGTGCGGCATGAAATCCTGCGCAACCGTGCGATCGCCGAGGTCCTCGGCGCGACCGCTCTCGATGGCAGGCTCGAAATTCATTTGACCGAACGCGATCGACGGAAGGCGGCGAAGGTTCTGGCTAACATGCCGGCGTCGACCAAGCTGATTGCCCTCGGCATCGGTGCCAACAGTCCCGGGCGATGCTGGCCGCTACAGCGATTTGCAGATGTCATAGCGGAGTTGAGCAAACAGCATGCCGTGCAGCCGCTCATCGTCTGCTCCAGTCCCGAGCTGGGCAAGGCGCTGCAGCTTGCCAGCCTGCTGCCACGACCGCCGATCATCTTGAGCGGCGCCGGGCTGCGCGAGGTCTGCGCCGTGCTTGAGCGCTGCGAGTTGTTTCTCGGAAACGACAGCGGGGCCGCACATCTGGCTGCGGCCATGGATTGCAAAGTCATTGCGATTTCCCGCCACCCACTCGATGGCGATCCCAATCACTGCAACAGCCCGGTGCGCTTCGCGCCGCAATGTGCGCAGCTCCGAGTCCTGCAACCCCCAACTGGACTGGAGGATTGCCGGGAAGGCTGCAGTGTCTTCGGACCACATTGCATCACCAGCATTTCGGTGGATAGAGTCGTCGCGGCGGCTCGGACGTTGCTGAACGAGCAGCCAACGTCTATCAGAATGCGATCGCAGCCCTGGCCCGACCCGGCTGCTCATCAACTTCTGTTGCACTCGCACTCCCCGCAAGGGATTCGCCGCGCCGTCGAAACCGTTCGTCCCGACATCGCGCAGCCGCTGGCGCCTGCTTGACGGGATCGTGCCGTGAACCCCAATTTCTCCCCATCGCGCTATAGCAAAATGCTCAAGGCTGTCGTCTCCGGCACTGCTGCGAGAGCGTTGAGCAGCGGCCTCTCGCTGGTTTCCCTGCCGCTCGCGGTGCATTATCTGGGAGCGGAGCGCTACGGGGTTTGGGCGACCGTCACCACAACTGCGGTCTGGATCAATGTACTTGATCTTGGGATCGCCAATACGTTGACCAACCACGTCTCGCGTGCCTACGCGCTCGACGACAAGCGATCGGCCGCACGCTACTTCACCAACGCGCTGCTGCTCACCGGAGGAATCGTTGCGTGCGTCGGGCTTGTGTTCGCGTCCCTTTTTCCACGCATTAATTGGATTCGCCTCCTTAACGTCAGCCCGCGCGTGTGCGCTACCGAAATCGATCGTACCGTCGTGGCTGCCTGTACATTGATGTTGCTCGCGCTGCCGTGCAATCTGGTGGGCAAGCTGCTCGCCGGATATCAGGAACTGCATCGTAATAACTATGCGATCTGCGCGGGCGCTGTTGCCAGTCTGGGCGGTCTCGCACTCGGGATTGTCTTACGCGTGTCCATGCCCGCGCTCTTCGTTATGTCGGGAGGCTGTCTCACTTTGGCAGCGCTTACCAACTTCCTTCTCGTCGTCGGGTGGCAAAAGCCATGGCTGCGGCCGCGCCTGTCGCTGATCGACCGCTCCGCGATTCGAGAACTGCTCAATTCCGGCTCCTGCTTTTTTCTCATCCAGGTTGCCGCGGTGGTTGTGTACAGCTCCGACAACCTGGTCGTCAGTCACTATCTCGGCGCTGCCGAAGTCACTCCTTACAGCGTCACCTGGCGACTTGCCGGACTAGCCGCGGTTCTGCAATCCCTGATTTTTCCGGCTCTCTGGCCCGCGTACGCCGAAGCCTATGCCCGGCGCGACTTTCTCTGGATTCGCCGCACCTTCGTCGCTACCCTGAAAGGAACCATCGCGCTGAACGCGGTCTGCATTGCGATTCTTCTGCTCCTGGGGCGAAGCCTGATTCGTCTCTGGGCGGGTCCATCCGCAGTTCCGACGACTGGCTTGTTGGTCGCGATGGGAATGTGGACAATGATCAGCGGCTTCATGAGCGTTGAGTCCTGTCTGCTGGCAGCGCTGAACCGCACGCGCGAACAGGCGCTATTGTCCATCCTTGCCGCCGCCCTGAACATCGTCCTGTCTGTGTTGCTGGTGCGTCACGTCGGATCGCTCGGTGTGATTGAGGGAACGATCATTTCGTATCTCCTCGTGCTCGTGGCGCCGCAGAGCCTTATCGTGCGACGTGTGTGGACGCGGGAGCTGGCAATCGGCGAACGATCCCGATTCCCGATTCGTTCTTCTGTTTTCGCCAATGCCAGTTCGGACGTGTGAGCCGCGCTGTAAATGTGCCCCGGCCTGAATTGCCATTCCGCCAATGCCATCCGCATGCAGCGGATCGGCCATCGTGATAGCTTGAAGTCATGATCCACGAGATCTTCCCGGTAGGTCCGCTGCAATGTAACTGCTCGGTTGTAGGCGATGAGCAGACGAAGGAGGCTCTCGTCATCGATCCCGGCGACGACATTGCGGACGTCATGGCCGTTGTCCAGCGCCACGGCCTGACGGTGAAGCAGATCGTCATTACCCACGCGCATATCGATCACGTCGGCGGAGCCATGCAGTTGAAGCGGCTCACCGGCGCGCCCATTCTGCTTAACCAGAACGATTACGCGCTGCTGAAGATGCTCGACATGCAAGCTGCGTGGATCGGCATGCGCGCTCCGGACAAAGTCGCGATCGACGGCAGCATCGGTACGGGCGACAGAGTCAGCGCCGGCGGCCTGGTCGCCGATGTGCTGCATACTCCTGGCCACACCGAAGGCAGCATCTGCCTGCATTTCGTGCCCGAGAAAAAGCTCATCGCGGGCGACACGTTGTTTGCCGGCTCCATCGGCCGGACCGACTTGCCCGGCGGCTCGTACGAAAAAATCATGCGCTCGCTGCGCGGTCCGGTGCTGGCGCTGCCGGATGAGACCATTGTGGTACCCGGCCACGGTCCGCTCACCACCATCGGCGAGGAGCGCGCCAGCAATCCGTTTCTCGTGGGATGAGCAAAGCGATCGGGCGTTCACGCTAGAAGGCCTTGTTCGTTCTCCGTCTACTGGCGCTCGCCGAGTGCTTAGTTGCTTATCCGCAACAAAGTTATTGCTGCTGCGCCATGCTTCCCGGCTGCGATTGGTTGATGCCGATGGCGTCGCCTGAGACGACCAGTTCCACGCGACGATTCTGCGCACGGCCGCTGGCCGTGCTGTTGTCGGCAATGGGGTCGCTCTTGCCGTAGCCGACTGCGACCACGTTGCTCATCGATACACCCTCCTGCACCAAGAAGTCACGCACCGAGCCGGCACGCTGTTCGGAGAGCCGCTGGTTATACTCGTCACCGCCCACGCTGTCGGTGTGTCCCTCCACCTGCACCTTGAGACCGGGATAGGAGAGCAGAATCCCCGAGACCTTCGCCAGCTTCACCCTCGCATCTGGCGTGAGCTCGTACTTCGCCGTAGCAAAAAGCACGTCCGGCATGTTGACGATCAAGCCACGCGCACTCTCGCTGGTCTGCAGCACGCTGTTGAGTTGAGCGAGCAACTTCTCACGAACTGCATTGGCCTGCTGATTGGCAGCCTGCGCCTGTGCACGAGCCTGCTCGGCGTCGGCTTCGGCACGAGCGCGTTCGGCATCAGCCTGAGCCTGAGCTGCTGCAGCCTGCTGTGCCTGCAACTGCGCCTGTTGCGCCTGAGCCTGCGCCTCAGCAGCATCGTTCTCCGCCTGCAGCTTGGCTTCCTCGGTCTCGCGTTGATGCTCGGCCGCCTGCTTGCGGAGCGAGCTTATGCGCGCATCCTCGGCGCGCTCGACTGCTTCACGCGCCACGGTGATCTCTTCTTTCTTCTCGTGCTTCTGCAGATCCATCTGGTCGGCGCTGCGCAGATCGCTCTGCGCCTGCGCCAGAATGTCGGGCGCGTATTGTGCGGCGCCGGCAACCTCGGCCAACTCCACTGCGTTGTGAGCTTCGTTCAGCTCCAGCAAACGCTGGTTGTTTTCAGCCGGCGGCTTGTAGGCGATGCCCGCCACTTCTTGCGTGTAATCGCCGCGGGCCAGCAGGGTGTAATGCGCGTTGACGTGCTCCAGCACCCCCACAGTCTTGTCCGGCAGAATCTCGTTCTGCATGACAACTACATCGCTGGGCTCGGTCACCGCGAAATATGGTTCGGCGGTCACGACCATTCCGAATGCCGGGACCGACGAGGTAACCGTCAGATCGACTTTGCCGGCGGGAATCAGTTCGCCCAGATTCTGCGGCCGGCCGTCAGGCGTGATCGCCCACAAAACGTACGTGATGTACTCCGGGCCGAAGGCATTGGGCAATCCCAGACCTTCGGCGTGCAGGTTGACGATCACGCGTCCCGACTCATTCTTGACTACGGCTTTGCCGTGAGCCATCGGCAGCAAATTGGTGCCGCGCATAGCGATCTCTGTCGACCCACTGCGATGCAGATAGTTCACCGCATCCAGATTGCGCTGCACGACGTGTACACGATACAGCGGGACCTGGTCGGGTCCATTGACCGGTTCGCCATTGTTCTCGAGCTGTGGATTGTTTTGCGGAGTGACCGTCGGGTTCGCCTCCTGCGCGGTCACTTGCCAGACGCAGCTGGAAGCAAGAAACAGCAAGGAACTCATCAGAATTTTGGTTTTCATCGCAAGATTCTCCAGCGATGCCGACACGTTGTTACACGCGGCGTACAGAGCTGGTAGCCTCCGTGAAAAAGAACAATTAGCCTACGAAAACCTGAGATGCAAGTTGGGAAGGTGGGGTTAGTCCGGGAGTAAAAGCGCCCGGCGGCCAGATGCCCCATATTCGACGGACGCATCGTCGATGCAGTCTATTTGGTGCGAAAGGGGGGACTCGAACCCCCACGGTTTTACCCGCCAGATC